>JAUWLO010000186.1 GCA_030613605.1 Gammaproteobacteria bacterium
GTACCCAATCCCGCCAAGCCCACCAAAAATAGCCCACCACCATTCCTGAAACACTACTGATAATTCAACGACAAATTTTGTCATGGCAGGAAGGTCTCCGCCAAAGTCTGCGAACATAGACTCAAACTGAGGGATAACAAAAATCAAAAGAATAGCGGTAATGATAAAAGAGACAACAACAATGGCGGCAGGATAGAAGAGTGCCTTTTTGATTTTACCCTTGATAGCTTCAACTTTTTCCTTGTAAGTTGCGATTTTGTCCAGCAGGGTTTCCAGGATACCGGCCTGCTCACCAGCGTGGACCAGACTACAATAGAGCCCATCAAAATAGAGTGGATGTTTGCTCAGAGCTTCAGCCAGTGTTGAACCGCTTTCGACGGTGGCTTTAATGTCCATAATAAGATCTTGCATGGCTGGGTTATCATGACCCTTACCTACAATTTCGAAAGACTGTACTAGCGGAACACCAGCCGACATCATGGTGGCTAGCTGGCGGCTGAATATAGAAATGTCAGGGGCTGTAATTTTGCCTTTTTTAGCACCGAACAGGGGTTTTGCTTTTTTCTTTACTTTAAGGGGCGTAATACCCTGGCGACGAAGATCAGCTTTGACTAATGCCAAGGTTGATCCGGAAATCTCACCTTTGGCACGTTTGCCCTGTTTATTCATGCCTTCCCAAAGGAATAGGGAGGCTGCTGCCGCTGTTTTTGCCATTATCTTTTCCTGTTGCTATTCAATTTTTAAGTGGTAACACGGTTAATTTCTTCCAGGCTGGTAACGCCCTGTTTGATTTTTATTAACCCCGACTTACGAAGATCGTTAATGCCTTCTTTATCGGCCTGGTCAGCCAGATCAATTGCATTGCCACCTTCCATAATAATGCGGGACATTGCATCCGAAATAGGCATAACCTGATAAACACCAACACGACCCTTGTAGCCTTTGTCGCACTGATCACAGCCAACGGGTTTGTATACTTTTAATCCTGCGATATCCTCTTCTAAAAACCCTTCTTCAAGTAACGCTTCTTTTGGAATATCAGTTGGGGCTTTACAGTTATTGCATAAGCGTCTGGCCAAACGTTGCGCGATAATCAACGAAATTGATGAGGCGATATTGAAAGGCGCAATGCCCATATTAATCATTCGGCTTAAAGATTGTGGGGCGTCATTGGTATGCATGGTGGATAACACCAGGTGACCGGTCTGCGCAGCCTTAATGGCAATTTCGCCCGTTTCTATATCACGAATCTCACCTACCATAATGATATCTGGATCCTGACGAAGGAAGGCTTTTAGTGCCGAGGAAAATGTCAGGCCAATTTTATTGTTCACGTTGACCTGGTTAATGCCTGCCAGATTAATTTCCACCGGGTCTTCTGCAGTGGAAATATTTTTATCTTCGGTGTTTAGAATGTTCAGGCCAGTATAAAGAGATACCGTTTTACCACTACCCGTTGGTCCAGTGATTATAATCATGCCCTGGGGTTGTGCCAGTGCATCCATGTAAAGTTGTTTCTGGTCATCTTCGTAACCCAGAGCTTCAATGCCTAATTGAGCGCTAGTAGGATCAAGAATACGCAACACGATTTTTTCACCATACAGTGTTGGGCAAGTGCTGACACGAAAATCGATTGCCCTGTTCTTGGACAGTTTCATTTTCATACGGCCATCTTGCGGAACACGGCGCTCTGAAATATCCAGGCGAGAAAGCACCTTCAGGCGTGCGGCGATTCGCCGGGAAAGTGCCACCGGTGGAGTTGCTATCTCCTTTAATATGCCATCTTTGCGGTAACGAACCCGATAGACTTTTTCATAGGGTTCAAAATGAATATCTGAAGATCCATTGTTAATAGCATCTAGTAAAACCTTGTTGACGAAGCGCACCACCGGTGCATCATCCAGATCAACATCACTACCGGCATCGTCATCATCTTCGACGCCACCGATATCCAGATCATCGAGATCGGCATCACCACCTAGATCTGACAATGAAGTGTCAGAAGCCGACATGGCTTTTTCAATGATTTCCTTCAGTTTAGTTTCTTCAACCAGGATGGCTTCAGTGGTAGCACCTACGTGGAATTTGATTTCGTCCAGAGCCTGTAGGTTGGTAGGGTCAGATACTGCTATGAATAGTCGGTTGCCACGTTTAAACAAGGGCAGGGCATGGTGTTTGCGAACCAGTTTTTCATCGACCAGACTGGTAATCTCAGCTTCGAGCTCTATGGAAGCAATGTCGAATACAGGAATACCGAATTCCTCAGAGCCTGCTGTGGCGATACTTTTATCATCTACCAGCTTATTTTCAACCAGGTAGCTGACCAGAGGTACTTTTTTCTTATCTGCTGTCGCCTGAGCCTTTTGGGCTTCGGCATCTGACAACAGGCCATCACTGACTAATCTCCGAGCCAGACCGTTAAGATTCATTTGTGCTTTTGGGGTGGCCATATTAAGGCTTATTCTCCAGTGCTTTCGATAAAATTTCTGTGAAAGTAATCATATTTTGGCAGTTACCTGGCTACTGACACACCTATATTCCTGCCAGTATTCGCATGGTCAACGGAATAATTATTTAAAATAATTCATTAAATATCAATATGTTATATATCCATCACGTATAATTATCCGCAAAATGCCGCTAACGGCCACATTGTGATGAAATCATAGTACTGTAGCGGCTGAAATCGTTGAAAATTTAGCAAGTACGGGTGTATTTGCCTGTTCTATCACACCTTTTTTCTTAACTCAGGGATGGGCCAGATTGGCTATATTGTGCGTTTCTGGAAATTATGAATCCCATCTTTTCTATTTTCTTAACTTTACTCTTTATTATGCGCGACGGTACTACAGTTGCTCGTTTTTCTAGTGTATGAAGAATATGTAAATATGGACGAATTGCAGGACGATTAATGTAGCTGATAATAAGAAGTTTTTGTAGTAATCTCAAGCAGTTGAAATGGCTCCTTGAGGGAATGCTGGAAGATCGATGTGCGGCTCGCGTTGGGCTTAGACCTGTGCGCTAAATCAACGTTAGCCTTAGTGACAGGAAATCGAATGCGCAAAATACATACAGTGATTGTGACTGGTGGGGCCGGATTTATTGGCTCTGCGGTTGTTCGGCAAGTAATTCAAAAGACTGATGTCACTGTAGTCAATGTTGATGCGCTTACTTATGCAGGAAACCTGGAATCCTTAAGCTCTGTAACAAATAATCCTCGATATTATTTCGAGCATGTGGATATTCGTAACAGGACGGAGGTGGAGCGTATTTTCCAGCAGTATAAGCCAGATGCCGTGATGCACCTGGCAGCAGAAAGCCATGTGGATCGGTCTATTGATGGGCCGGCAGAATTTATAGAAACAAACATCGTTGGAACATACACCCTTTTGGAAGCGGCCCGTCAGTACTGGCAGGATTCAGGCTCATTCATATTTCATCATGTTTCGACTGATGAGGTATACGGCTCTCTTGGAGAGGAAGGGTTATTCTCAGAAACCACCCCGTATCAGCCAAGTTCCCCGTACTCTGCCAGCAAGGCGTCTTCAGATCATTTAGTGCGTGCCTGGCACCATACGTACGGATTGCCTGTCGTTATTACCAACTGCTCGAACAATTATGGTCCCTATCAGTTCCCAGAGAAGCTCATTCCATTAGTCATTCTTAACGCCACAGAGGGGAAGCCCATTCCAATCTATGGGAAGGGCGATAATGTACGGGATTGGCTTTATGTCGATGACCATGCGACGGCACTACGACAGGTGATGGAGAATGGCCAGGTGGGTGAAACGTACAATATCGGTGGTCACAACGAAAAAACCAATCTCGAGGTTGTTCGACGTATTTGTGAAATACTGGATGATCTTCTGCCAAACTCCGAGTATCGACCTCACGCAGACTTAATAACCTTTGTCGATGATCGGCCTGGGCATGACCAACGTTATGCGATTGATGCCAGTAAGATTGATGCCGAGCTGGGCTGGAGGCCAGATGAAACATTCGATTCAGGTTTAAGAAAAACTGTGCAGTGGTATCTCGATAATCAGTCATGGTGTTCCCATGTTCAGGATGGGAGTTATGCTGGCGAGCGCCTTGGTCTGGAAGTTGGGGTTGTGCAATGAAGGGAATTATTCTGGCAGGTGGTTCCGGAACTCGTCTTTATCCCGCGAC
>JAUWLO010000086.1 GCA_030613605.1 Gammaproteobacteria bacterium
GCAAATCTCCGATGTGATCTTCTATGGCGCACTGGGCACCGTATTGGGCGGCCGCATTGGCTATACCCTGTTTTATGGCATGAGCGGGTTTCTATCTGACCCCCTGTCGATCTTTCGAGTCTGGGAAGGCGGCATGTCCTACCACGGCGGCATGATTGGCGTGGCGATCGCCATGTGGTTGTTCGGCCGCCGACACAAAAAGAGCTTTTTTGAGACCACCGATTTCATCACGCCACTGGTGCCAACAGGCATCGCGGCAGTGCGTTTCGCCAATTTTATCAACGGCGAACTATGGGGTCGTGTTACCGACAGCCCTCTGGGCATGGTATTCCCCACCGGCGGCCCACTACCCCGCCACCCCTCGCAATTGTACGAAATGTTGCTCGAAGGCATACTCCTGTTCTTTATTGTCTGGTTTTATTCTGCCAAACCACGGCCGCGCATGGCGGTATCTGGCGTGTTTTGTCTGGGTTATGGAAGCTTCCGGTTTTTAGTCGAGTTTTTCCGCCAACCCGATGAACACATGGGCTTTATGGCATTTAACTGGTTGACCATGGGTCAGCTTCTGTCACTGCCACTGATCGCCCTTGGCGTTACGCTATTATTTTTGGCTTACCGCAATAATAATCAAAACAAGAGCCCCAACAGACAAGAGGCTAGCAAGTAATGAAGCAGTACCTGGATTTAATGCGGCACGTTTATGAAAATGGCACAGCAAAAACAGACCGTACCGGCACCGGAACAAAGAGCGTGTTTGGTTACCAGATGCGTTTCGATTTAGCCAAAGGTTTTCCGGTCATTACCACCAAAAAATTACATCTGCGTTCGATTATTCACGAGCTCTTATGGTTTTTAAAAGGTGATACCAATATTGGTTATCTCAAGGACAATGGCGTCAAAATATGGGACGAGTGGGCAGATGAAAACGGCAACCTGGGGCCCGTTTACGGTTCACAATGGCGCTCATGGCCCACCGCAAACGGCCAACACATCGATCAAATAACACAGGTCATTGAACAAATTAAAAATACACCGGATTCACGACGTTTAATTGTCTCTGCCTGGAATGTAGGGGAAATTAAAAATATGGCCCTGCCTCCCTGCCATGCCTTTTTTCAGTTTTATGTGGCCGATGGCAAACTCAGCTGCCAGCTCTACCAGCGCAGTGCCGATATTTTTCTTGGCGTACCTTTCAATATTGCTTCATATGCATTACTCAACATGATGATGGCACAGGTTACCGGGCTTGAAGCCGGTGAATTTATACACACCCTGGGGGACGCGCATCTTTACTCCAACCATATGGAGCAAACCGAGTTGCAACTGTCTCGTGAACCCTTGCCCCTGCCCACCATGAAGCTTAATCCCGAAATCAATAACCTGTTTGATTTCACCTTTGATGATTTCGAACTCGTGGGTTATGAATCCCACGATCACATCAAGGCACCCGTGGCCATATAGATGGTTATATCGTTAATCTGGGCCATGGCAGACAACCGCGTTATTGGTATCGAAAATCGACTGCCGTGGAAACTGCCCGCAGATATGCAATGGTTCCGGAAAAACACCATGGGCAAACCCATTATCATGGGGCGACTCACCTTTGAGTCTTTTGGTGCCAAAGCCCTGCCGGGGCGACGCAATATCATTATCAGTCGTGATACTGACTACAGTGCTGGCGACAGCTCGGGAGATATAGAAGTGTATAACTCTATTGCGGCGGCTCTGGAAGCAGTAAAAGGGGTTGAAGAAGTGATGATTATCGGCGGTATGTCGCTCTATAAACAGGCCCTGCCGCTGGCAAACCGTCTGTATATGACCCTGGTACATGCCGAGCTGGATGGTGATGCCTGGTTTCCGGAATTTGATACCACACAATGGAACCAGACTGATCGTAGTGACCATGACGCTGATGAAAAAAACCCTTATCCCTACAGCTTCGTAGTGCTCAATCGCAAATAATAACCCGTCAGTAATAAGCCATCAGTAATAGCCATAGTACCACGGTGTTGATTCCTGCCTTCGCTTCGTTAGAATAGCTAAAAGCAGGGAAAGGATGCCGTGAGCCAAAACACACCGTTAAGATCACCCATTACCGAGAGCTCAGCCTCTCCACACCAACAGTTGTTCCAGAAATTTTCGACTGTTCGTAAACACACGGAAGATATTTGTGCGCCGCTTGAAATTGAAGACTATGGCATTCAAACCATGCCGGATGTCAGCCCACCCAAGTGGCATCTTGCACATACCAGCTGGTTTTTTGAAACTTTTTTACTAAAACCATTTCAAAAAAATTACCACGAATATCACCCGCAGTTTGCCCAGCTATTCAACTCCTATTACAACACTGTGGGCTCCTATCATCCCCGTCCCCAACGCGGCCTGCTTTCACGGCCTACAGTTGAAGAAGTTTATTTGTACAGGCATTACATCAACGAACAAATGGAGAAATTAATTTTTAAGGCTGAGGAAAAATATTGGGGCGAAATATTCAGTCGAACCATCCTCGGCATCAACCATGAGCAGCAACATCAGGAATTAATGCTCACCGACATTAAGCATATTTTTGCCACCAACCCATTACGTCCGCAATATCGTAATCTCCTACATAAAGACAGCCACTCCACTGAGCAGCAGTGGCTATCATATCGGGGTGGCCTGGTCTCTGTCGGGCATAATAGTACTTCCGCTACCGATGACTTCAGCTATGATAACGAAGGCCCAAAACATCAAACGTATATTAACGAATTTTTATTAAGTTCCCGATTAGTCACCAATGGTGAAATGCTCTCCTTTATAGAAGACGGTGGTTATGGTGATGCGCGCTTATGGTTAAGCGATGCCTGGAAAATTGTTTGCGAAAACAAATGGACAAGCCCTCTGTATTGGGAGAAAAAGGACGCTGACTGCTGGCATATGACGCTAGGCGGCATGCGAAAGTTAGACCTCAACGCACCCGTTTGCCATGTCAGCTTCTACGAGGCCGATGCCTTTGCACGCTGGGCTGGAAGGCGATTGCCAACCGAGGCGGAATGGGAAACCGCCGCCAGCGCCGAACCCATAAAAGGTAATTTACGAGAAAGCGGTTATCTGCAACCCGTTTCCTTACATCAAGGCAGTGACTCAGATCGATTACAGCAGATTTATGGCGATGTCTGGGAATGGACGCAAAGCCCCTATTGCGCTTACCCCGGATATCGCCATGAAAACAGTGCCTTCGGTGATTTTTCTGGTGAATACAATGGTAAATTCATGAGCAATCAAATGGTTCTCAGAGGCGGCTCATGCCTTACACCAGAAGACCATATTCGTTCTACTTACCGAAATTTTTTCTACCCAGCTGATCGCTGGCAAATGAGTGGCTTTAGACTCGCAAAGGATGCGTGATGACACAGATGCAACCACAAGCACAGATGCAGGTAAATGAAATACAGTTTACCGACAATAATCCTCAACTGGCCTGTTTCGCGGAGGAGGTTATCGGTGGATTAAAGAAAACACCCCGCTGCATTCCTCCAAAGTTTTTCTACGACAAACGTGGTTCGCACATATTTGATGACATTTGTGAAACAGATGAATACTACGTTACACGCACAGAAACTGAATTGCTTAAAAAACATAACACTGAAATCGCACAATTAATAGGTGAAAACTGCTTACTGATTGAACCGGGAAGCGGAAATAGTCAGAAAGTTCGTATTTTACTCGATGAATTAAAACCCCAAACTTATTTACCCATGGATATTTCTCGCGATTACCTAACCAGTGCTGCACAGGAGCTTGCTAATGAATTTCCCTGGTTAGATGTACACGCCGCATGCGTAGACTATACAACTCCGATCGACCTTTCTTTTGTTGAAAATTGTACTGATACCGATCCAGCAGAAAACAGGATTAACAACACCATTAGAAAAGTTGCTTTTTTCCCTGGATCAAGCATCGGTAATTTTGAAAAATCACACGCCGGCCAATTTTTAAAAAACATGGCAAATATGCTTGGGGTAAACGGCGGCCTGCTTATTGGGGTTGATCTGAAAAAAGATCCTTCAACATTACATGCAGCCTACAATGATAAAAATGGAGCGACAGCAGAGTTTAATCTCAATTTACTCACTCGAATCAACCGGGAATTGGGCGCAAATTTTAATATTGGTAATTTTTCACATCATGCATTTTACAACAATGAAAAAAGTCGCATTGAAATGCACCTTGTCAGCAATCGCCCACAATCGGTTACGATCGACTCGGAATATTTCCACTTCAAAGAAGGCGATACTATCCATACCGAAAACTCTTATAAGTATCATATAGAAGAATTTCAGGAACTTGCTTCAGAAGCAGGATTTAAATCACGTCGCGTATGGACCGACGAAAATAACCTGTTCAGCTTGCATTATTTCGAAGTCGCCGAATCAATCAGCCCCAGATAAACGCCGATCTTTGCTATCAAATGGCTAACCATGGCTAAAAAATTCACATCACTCACAACGGAACACCATCAATTCATAAAGGCACAAAAATTATTTTTTGTCGCCACTGCAGATAGTAAAAGCCGAATCAACCTCTCGCCCAAAGGCATGGATAGCTTTCGCTTAACCGGTAACAACACTGCACTGTGGTTGAACATGACGGGAAGTGGCAATGAAACCGCGGCCCATGTGCTAGCAGACGGACGCATGACTATTATGTTTTGCGCTTTTGAAGGCAAACCCATTATTCTCAGATTGTACGGAACAGCGCGCGCTATTCATCCGCGTGACCCTGAATGGGAAAGCCTAATTCAAAACTTTCCCGCTACTCCAGGTGCTCGCCAAATTTTCGAACAGGATATTGATTTAATTGTCACTTCCTGTGGTATGGCTGTGCCCTATTTTGACTATAAAGAGGAACGCAACCATCTCAATAGCTGGGCTAAAAAGAAAGGCTCTGAAGGATTAAGTGATTACTGGACGGAAAAAAACAGGTTTAGCCTGGATGGAAAACCTACTGGTATTACTGAGGAATAGCTAATCACCATTGTCATGAGTATCAAGCATTTAACTAGCACCTTACACTAATGCGTTTAACGTCCAGAGCTTAACTAAGGCTGAGCAGCAAGTTTTTCAGCCGCTGCTGTTTCCTTGGCGATAAAGGACTCAATGATATCCGTGGGTACTGCGCCAACCTGTGCTGCCCGCAATTCCCCAATTGGCGAAAACAGCAGGAAAGTCGGCGTTCCTACAAAAGGCTGGCCTGTCAGACTGCTGTACAGTCTGGCCACGTTTTCTGGCTCATCAATTAGATTCTTAAAATCCACACCATGACGTTTAATAAACTTGAGGGCTTCAGCTTTTTTCTCACGGCCATCTGTTGATATACCAAGAATAAAGGCATCTTTATCCTTGTGCTCTTTATTAAATTTAACGTAATTTTTAGCCTCTTGATTACAGGCCTGACAATCGGAGGCCCAGATCATGACTATCGCCCATTTACCCTGACCTGTATATTCATCAAGGCTGTGAATTGCACCATCAAAATCTTTCAAAAAAGTTGTTGCGTATGCTGGGCCTACAACCAGAAACAGCGCGAAGACCATCCACAATGACGGAATTCGTTTATTGTTCAGGTCTTTATTAACATTTAAATTCGGAGACTTCATAAAACGTGTCATAGCAATTTTCCTTACGCCTGGAATGTCAGCCCGACAATGCACAATATTGTCATTTTGGGTTTCAAGCCTGCAAAAGCTTACATCCTAGTCTCACAAACAATGAGTTTGTGACAGAAAATATCCAGCAAATCAGGCCTTTTGTGCAAAATAACGCTGCAAGTAGTCCTCAAAGGCCTCATTTTCTCCTGCTTCCAGTTCTTCCTTACGCTTCCATGACTCGCGGGAGAACTCGACAAACTCACGTTTGGTCTCAGCCGGTAATGCACAATCTGTAAAATACTTCTGATGTTGCCGGGACATGCGCAACGCAAAATGGAAAAATCCTTCGCCAGCCTCCCTCATTTCTGACAGCATGCGGGCGGATGGTGTTTTATCCGGGTCCTGAACCTTGTCCATTTGCGAACGTAATGAATCACTGTATGAAGACTGACCCGTACCTGCATCCAAAAATTCACTCACTCCTTCCATCGCTGAAAGTATTTCAGTCGCCCAATTTTTTAATAATATTTTTTTGCCATTTCGGTACAAATGAAGATGGGGGTCACGGCCACGATGTGCAGTTGCCAACTCATTTTTATCAATATGGATTCGTTCCTGAGCAGTAATCACAGGGCTTTCGTGTAATTGACAAAACACCAGAAATGCTTCTAAAAAATATAACTGTTCTTCATTTATACCAAGAGGGTCAAAGGCATTTACATCCAGGGATCGCAATTCAACATATCGAACTCCACGCCTCTTTAAAGCATGAGTCGGTTTTTCAAAAGATCCTGCTAACTGTTTGGGTCGGATGGTACTGTAGTATTCGTTTTCTATTTGCAAAATATTGGCATTTAACTGTTCGTATTCTCCATTAACAACCACTCCGATCTTCTTGTAAACGTCATAGGGAGTATTAATCGCACAGGTTAAGCTGTCCACATAAGCATCTACGTTGTCATAATTGGCCTTGATTCCGCTGTTTGCTTCCTGGTTATTTTGATAGCCAATGTCTCCCATACGCAAAGACGTTGCGAAGGGCTCATAATAGGTATTTTCATTAAAGGATTTTAATGAGCTTTGTTCGCCACCTATAAATGATTTACAAACAGCTGGCGAAGCACCAAACAGGTACGGAACAAGCCATCCAAAACGTTGCAGATTACGAATCAGCCCAAAGTAGGAATCAGAAATAAACGTCTGCAATTCGTCAGTGTTTTGTTCAATGCCCTGGAAAATGGGCCAAAAACTTTCAGGAAAGGAATAGTTATAGTGTACGCCTGATATGACCTGCATTACCCGTCCATAGCGATGACCTAAACCACGCCGGTATATGGTCTTCATCATTCCGGCGTTTGAATTTCCATAATTTGCTATTGGTATACTGGTTTCACCAGCAACCACACACGGCATACTGGTCGCCCATAACAATTCATCCTCCAGCTCACCGTATACAAATCGTTGTGTGTTTCGCAAAAAGTCTAAAGCTTCATTTATATTCTCTGTGGGTGGAGTGATGAACTCGGCCATCGCTTCCGAATAGTCAGTAGTGATGTAAGGGTGGGTAAGGGGCGAGCCCAGATTATAGGGGTGCGAAACCTGGCTCAACGAGCCATCCAGGCTTACGCGCAGGCTTTCCTTTTCCAGGCCAACCTGACTGGATGCCAAAAGGGCATCTTGCTTGCTATTAATAAGCTTCGCCAGGCGTTGTTCAGCAGTGTGGTACAAATTATCTTCCTTCAAAAATATACTGGTTGCCATTTTACGCAGCACACAAAAGAACAACTCACACAATTAGCTTAAGTTAGGTATTGGCTGCAAAAGCCAGGAGCCAATGTTAATACACAATACGCTGTTACTTTTAATTTTGGGGGTTTTCTATCAGGAAAAACGAGATAAATCCATGTGCCGAGCAAGGCAATTACAGACAACCACCAACTAACTCAGCAGTTGGCGGTAGACTCCACAATCATTTTAGGGGAAACCTGATTTAGCAGCTACAGTACCTGTCACAGCCAAGCGCGGTTATTTGATCCCTTTTTACCTTAAATTGATCACCTTCAGATATACCATCTTTATTATCGCCAGATAGCAGGGCCGGGTGTGCGATACAATCGTATTCTGTGGTACCCATTGATGTTAATTCAACCCAGCAGCAGGATCCGTTGGATCCCATTTTTTGTACAAAACAGCCGGGGCCTAAATCATCCAGTCTTTGTGGTGTAGGCTGAACAAATCCATCTGCAACAGCGCTTGCGCATATTCCCATGACATTGCCTCTTTCTCTTTAATTCACTACCGTTTTTATTGTTTTATCAGCCTCTCAACCTTCACCCATATTTCAGGTATGGTTACAGCCAGGCCAGGCCATAACAATCATCTAATATACATGTTTAACTTTAGCAGAAATTCCAACATTTTGCGGCAATAATTTTACAAAATAACCATATTTATATCAATATTAATATATAACCAATTCAATGACTTATCTTGTATAATCGTCACAGCATCATGTCACCCTACATTTGAATTTATGTCTATTGTCAGATCATCCAAAAATATCTTTTTTTTCGGCAATCAGGGGGCCTTTTCAGCCTCTGTTTTTAGCCAGATACTCCAACAGGGGATATCAATCTCCAGGGTATTCTGTGCAAGTATCGCCCCCGCATCTGTTCCGGAAAATGCATTATCGGTAATAAATCCAAATAATGGTATCTCGCTCGACACACTGGCGCGTGACCATGGCATACCTATTCATTACATACCAAATCAATCGGCACTCAACTCAATTATCTCGGATGAAGCTAAACACCCTGATTATATTCTCGTTGCCTGTTTCCCG
>JAUWLO010000145.1 GCA_030613605.1 Gammaproteobacteria bacterium
CCTAGTCCAGCAATTCCGTATCTTCATGCGAATAAGCCGGGGAGCAGCAACATAACATTGTTAAATTGTGACTTCCCGTATTTTTAATACAATGAGCTGTTCCTGGTGGGATGCACACCGTATCCCCCACTGTTACACCAAACTGCTTTTCACCCAGGGTCATTAAGCCTTTGCCTGATGTAATGTGATACAGCTCTTCTGTTAACACATGTTTGTGTAACATCGTGACTTGACCAACTGGCACCGTGGCTTCTGCCAGACTCTGATTTTGCACGTTATGATTTGCAACGCCATGCTCATCAGGGTGCATTAATTCACGAATGAAAGACCCATCTTTTGTCATAAATTGTTCAATATCACTGTGTTTTGTTTTCATCACACCACACCAAAACACCCTACGGTGGCGATGGCGGTGGCGATCACAAAATACATTTGATGATTACCCAATAGAAAAATCACGCGGCGGGACTGTATCGACAGGCTGACAGGAAACATTGCTGACCTCAGCATTAGCAGGCCCCTGAGACAACCATGCGCAAAAGTCATCGACCTGCCCCTTGGGACCACAAGCCAATATCTCAAGACGGCCATCCGAGGAATTGCGGGCGTAACCGGTAATACCTAACCGCTCGGCTTCGTGTCTTGCTGATGCCCGAAAGAAAACCCCCTGCACTCGACCTGAAACATAACAATGCATGCATATCATTATTGAAATCTCACTTCAGCTGATTGCCCAGCCCGGTATATTTTATCCCCAATCTCAAACGACACATCAACAGCATACTGATCTGTCGTTCCTGGTTTTGGGCTCAGAGCAATATGGCTAATCTTTCCCTGATAAACAATTTTACCGATAATAACCTGAGCCTTATTACCGATACGCAGACCCGATAAATTACCGCCAGAAATCTGGGCACGCGCAACCATAGCCTTTGCGTCCACCAACACAACAAGTGGCTCCGCCTGTAATTCGCTAATAATCGTCTGCCCTATCTCGACATTGCGTTGCGTCACCCAGGCTGAGAAAGGGGCGCGAACAACACTGTATTGTAAATCCATTTCTGCTTTCGCCAAAACTGCCAGAGCAGACCGATATTGGGCCTCGCCTTCATCGCGCTGTATTTTAGCTAACTGAAGTTCATGCTCAGAAATCAAAGTACGATCATACAATTCCTGGGTTCTCTCCATTTCACGCATGGACTCATCTCGATTATTTTTAGCGCTTGTTAATTTTGCCTGTAATGCATTTACTCGAGCACGCCTGGCGCGATCATCCAGTTTCAATAAAATCTGCCCCTTGTCGACATGCGCTCCTACTTGCGCATCAACTGCCACCACCACACCTGATACAGGCGTACTCATAGGGACTGTTCGCTGCCACCGCAATACCGCATCCGACTGATCGGCCAGCAAAAATGATGGCAATATCATGCTAACTACTGTCAAAAAAAACAGAACCAACGGCTTTATATTCATGGTGTAACCTCCTGCCCGACAGGTGAACGTAAATTTTCACCGCTAGATACCGTTTGACCCAAAAGCGCCTCGATGCGCGCCCATGTTAATGCAAGCTTAAACTTATTACTCATTTGATCCAGATGTGCTTCGTGCGAACGAATCATGGCATCTCCAAAATCTGTTTTCACTTCCAGCTGGTATAAGGCGCGACTACGATCCAGATATAAATCACGAAAATCCATCGCAGCTTCAACCCGGTCACCTTCAATCTTGAGTGTTTTTAAATCACTCCAGGACTCCAGCACATCCTGGCGAGTCTGTCGGCGTTGCTGCTCCAGCTCGGCCTTCGCCTTAAGCAGCCTGGCTCGCCCATCTGCAACAGCCGCCTTTGTTTTCCCACTGGTGGGCAAAGGCACATTCAGGCTTACTCCGGCTCGCCAGTTATCATAACTACCGGCCTCCCGGGTATACGTAGACAGCTCAACCTCGCTCGTTAAAACAGGATTCGCAATATCACGTGCAGACGCCAAACGTTTTTGCATACTGATCATTTTTGCTTGCAGCGTACGCAATAAAGGATTTTGCTTCTCAGACAAATCCAGCCAGGCATCGACACTTTCAGGCACATCACGATTATTACCCAGCAAATCTGGCACGCTCAAATCAGAAGGTAAATCTTCGGGCCTGTTAAGCGCATTAGCCAAATTAGCACGGGTCGTCCGCTGTAATGCGCGGCTTCGATGCAATCGCGTACGCGATACCTGATAATTACTCTGAGCCTCCAGTACGTCGATATCTGACACCATCCCCAGCTCATTGCGATTTTCTGCCCGATCTGCATACAAAAAAGTTATTTTCACATCTTCTTCATTGCGACCATTGGCAAAATCAGCCAGCAGCACATCAAAATACGTCGCCATAATGGTTATGCGGTGTTGATTCAAAGCATACTGATAATAATTTTCACGACCCACGATACCGGCTTCTGCCGCTTCCTTGAGAGCCTTTGTATAACCAAAATCATACAGGCGTTTTTTGACAAACAGGCTTAAACGATGATCATCCTGAGATTGATCAAAAGCAATATCGGGGGGATCTATCCAGCGCAGGCGCGCAGAAATATTACTTTCTATACTGGTGTGAGTATCAACCAGCAGTTTTTCTGCTTTGGCTTTTTCGATGGAGGCCATAACCACCTGTAGTTCCGGGTGATCAACGGATGCCTGATTCAAAGCAAACTCAAGTGTTAGGGTTTCTGGCCATGGGTCTGTTTTTGTTAATAGCGCATCACCGTCACTTAGCGCAAGCGAAGAAAACATTCCGCAAGCAAGGATAAGAAAATAAAAATTTCTTTTCCACAGCAAACTCATCTAGCTTGCCTGGCGGCCTTTTTCTTTTGCCGTTTATATTTTGTAAAACGTAATTTCTTGTAAAACTCACCGACAACATATTCTCCAAGCCACATAAATTCCTGCACCCCGGATGTTGGCCCCGTATAACGCACCACTGGCTTACCGTCGAGGTCATAAAACATAAATACCGGCGTTGCGCGGACCCGATTAACTTTTTCTGAAAAAACATTCTGATCAATGGTTTTACCATCAAAATCCACCATCTCCACATCACCTTCAACATCAACACTAAATATGAGAAAGTTTTTGCGGAAATAATCTTGCACTTCAGGTTGATTCAGCACGGTTCGCTTCATGCGATGACAAAACGGACAAATATCAATTTCAAAAAACAACAAGATTCCTTTCTTGCCCTCTTCACGAGCTTTAACCAACTCTTCCTGAAAATTACCCCAGGTTTCATTAAAGAAATGAACGGCAGGATCACGACCAATAGAGGCTATTGACGTCTGGCTAAATAAGACAAGAATAAAAAAAACAAGAAATGAGAAATGAGGTCTACGCATGAGTATGCATTTGAAGCAGAAAATAATTTTTTCCTTTTCCGAATGCGCGTCCTATTCTGTTGTTTGCTGATTAATAAATTCGGCAATCAATTTCGCCGTCACCGGACCTACCTGACGAGCAACAATTTCACCTTCTGGTGACACAATATAGGTCGTCGGTAACCCGGGAATGATACCCAATGCTGAAGATGCGCCAGGTTTGGTGCGCAACACCGGGTAATTCATAAAATATTCTTCACTAAATCGTTTAAGCCCTTCAATACCTATATCTTCAAAATTCACACCAAGAACAACGGCATCTTTATCCTTATGATCCTCATGAAAGTCCACCAATTCAGGTATTTCCGTCAAACACGGTGGACACCAGGTTGCCCAGTAATTAACGACCACCCATTTACCTCGGTAATCCGATAAATTGTGCTGCTTATTTTCCATATCTGGAAGGGTAAAATCAGCAGGTTCTGCCTGGGCATTTGAACCAAACGCCATAACCGAGGCCAACAAAATCCCGATGAATAATTGATAACTGAGCGCGAAATTAGTCTTTAATGAAGATTTCATGGATTAGCCTTACTCAACCCTAAATGTGCTGGATACCACTCATTATGACATTCGTATGGGCACGGTGTTTCAACTCTTTGTTCTGCCAATAAGAAAATACTCGGGAAAGAGGACAATTTCCCACAGCCAGGCTGTTAATCGTCACCCAATCCTTCAGAAGATTCAATAATGCCATAGTTTATGGCCATCCGGGTCAAATCTGCATCACTACCGACACCTAATTTTTGATACAGACGATGGCGATAGGTACTAATTGTTTTTGGGCTCAGACTCAAACTGTCCGATATAACATGGGTTCGTTGACCCTGGGTCAGCATTAACATGACCTGCATTTCTCTCGGTGACAAGCTATCAAACGGTGAAAGTTCACCTCCCGGCACCATTTTCAGAGCCAGTTTTTGAGCCACATCTGCATCAATATAACGTTCTCCGGAATGGACTGTTTTGATCGCAAGTAATATCTCTTCCACGGCGCAACCTTTCGTAAGGTAACCTCTGGCGCCTGCCTCCATCATGCGACTGGGAAAAGGCTCTTCGTCATGCACCGATAACACAATGATATTAAGTCCAGCACTGGATTTTACCAATTTACGAGTCGCTTCCAGTCCCCCAATACCTGGCATGCTGACATCCATCAGCAATACGTCGGGCTTAGATTCATGGGCTATGACCAGGGCTTCCTCGCCACTGGCAGCTTCTGCAATCACAGTAATGCCTGGCGCATCATTCAGTATCCGGGTGATACCCGTGCGCACCAGCTCGTGGTCATCAACAATCATCACTTTGATCATGAAAGTCCTACAGGGGCAGCATCCAACTAAGATGATATGCCCCAACCTAGGTTGCTCCTACACTTGTGTAGGAAAAAGACTACAGGATTAAAGCTGAAAGGTACAACCGATTGTAATGCATGGACTTATTACCCCCCCAGAGCTAGTTCAGCCTCTCGGAGACGCTCGCGAGTGCCCACATCAACCCATAGGCCGTTGTAACACTCACCGCTAACTTGGCCCAGATCCATTGCTTTTCGCAACAGGGGAGCCAGCGGGAAAGTGCCGTCACTGATACCTGCAAAAAGCCTGGGATGATAAACACCGATGCCGCTGAAGGTATATTGAATATTGCCAGCATTTTTGACCAGACCCTCTTCGAGAGAAAAATCCCCTTCAGGGTGAAAAGCAGGATTCGGCACCAGCACCAGGTGTGCCAGGTTATCGAGCGAAAAGTTATCAAAC
>JAUWLO010000051.1 GCA_030613605.1 Gammaproteobacteria bacterium
TTTTCACTTCAACCGATTAGTCATCGCCTTTGGGTTGCCTGTAAAAATCTCGATAACGCTGATGAATCAGAAGCCAACTGTGGGGTGACCTGTAATGCCTGTGGCCGCTGTGCCGCCGACGCACCAGAGGGATTAATTACCATCCAGAATAACCTCGCTGTTATCGACTACAGCAAGAACAAACTTTCTTCCCGAGTAGCGATAGAACGTTGCCCTACTGGAGCCATCGTCTGGTTAGATGAAGTAAAAGGAGCATTAAAAGGTGAAGAAGCCAAAAAAGTGATTCGACGTGAACCACTCCCCATTGGTTAAAGAATGGTTAACAATGTTAAAACTAGTTGTGAAAAATGAACATTAGCTAGAAAACAAAAAGGAAATCCAAACCAGAAAAATAAACCAACAAGCGGCACGTAATAGAGAGATCAGGCTTATGGATACAAAGACAAAAATTTTTAAATACCCTGGAACCCGTCAGGCAGTCGATGGCAATACCGCGGTCATTTTATGCGAACGGGAAGCGAGCGATGCGGCCGGAGCCTATCCCATTACACCGTCAACCCAGATGGGTGAATACTGGGCCGAAGCATCGAGCAACGGCCATATCAATATTTCCGAACGCCCACTGATCTTTATTGAACCCGAAAGCGAACATGCCGCTGCTGCAGTAACCGCTGGTCTCACCATGACGGGTTTGCGCTCCACTAACTTCTCGTCCGCACAGGGTGTCGCCTTTATGCACGAATCACTCTATGCAGCCGCGGGTAAACATCTGCCCTATGTACTCAACATGGGTTGTCGTGCTATTACCAAAGCAAGTCTTAATGTTCACTGTGCACATGATGACTATCACTGTGTCGATGACACTGGATTTTTTCAGGTAATGAGCAACGGTGCACAAGGTGCGGCTGATCTCAATATCATTTCCCACAAGATAGCGGAGCTTTCACTATTACCCGGTATCGCAGCACAGGATGGTTTCCTCACCACCCATCTTATCGAATCGATTCAGATTCCCGAGCGCGAACTCATCAGGGAATTTCTTGGTCGCCCTGATGACATTATCGATACGCCAACGCCGGCACAAAAAATGTTATTTGGTGAGAAACGCCGGCGCATTCCCGCCGTCTGGGATGTAGACAATCCTATGGTCTCCGGCAGTGTACAAAATCAGGACGCCTACATGCAGGCGGTGGCTGCGCAACGTCCCTACTTCTTTGATCACATCCCCGCACTGGCCGACCAGGTGATGGATGATTTTTATGAGCTCACTGGTCGTCGCTATAATCGTATCGGCCAGTATCGTGTCGATGATGCCGACTATCTTGTTCTGGGACAGGGAAGTATGTTAATTACTGCACAGGCAGTAGCGGATTATTTGCGCGAGTCACGCAAGATAAAAGTAGGTGTCGTTGATCTCACCATGTTCCGTCCCTTCCCTGGCGATCTTATCGGCGCAGCACTAAAAGGTAAAAAAGGCGTTGTGGTACTGGAACGTACCGATCAACCCCTGGCCGAAGATCTGCCATTGATGAGAGAGATTCGCGCGACCATTTCTAAATGCATGGAAAATGGTAGCGCAGGATCATCCGACCGACCTCATCCCAATTACCCTGTTTATAAAAAGATGAGCGATGCCCCGCGTCTCTACTCAGGTGCCTATGGTCTCGGTAGTCGTGATCTGCAACCCGAAGGTATTATCGGTGCGATTGAAAACATGTTACCTGACGGTAAAAAACGTAACTTCTTCTATCTTTCCGTCGAATTTATTCATGATCACTCTGCCAACCCCAAACAGGAAATTTATCAGCAGGAGCTGCAGGAAGCCTATCCCAGTATTAAGGAACTGGCACTCAAGGGAAGTGAAAATCCCAATCTGATGCCCAAGGGTGCTATCACTGTGCGCATGCACTCGGTGGGTGGCTGGGGAGCGATCACCACCGGTAAAAACCTGGCAATGACTCTGTTTGAATTGCTGGATTTTGATATCAAAGCCAATCCCAAATATGGCTCAGAGAAAAAAGGACAGCCGACCACCTACTACCTCTCGGCTGCGCCGGAACCGATCCGTATTAATGCCGAGTACCATCATGTCGACGTGGTGCTTTCACCTGATCCTAATGTATTTGAGCACTCTAATCCGGTGAGTGGTCTGGATAAAGGTGGCGTGTTTGTGATTCAAAGCAGCCTGGATAACGCCGATGCTGTGTGGCGTTCATTCCCTACCAAGTTACAACGCGACATCATCGACGAAAACATTCGCGTTTTCTACATTGATGCCTTCAAGATTGCCCGCGAAGAAGCCACCAATCCCGAACTACAGTTCCGCATGCAGGGCATCGCCTTCCAGGGCGCATTTTTTGCTGCATCACCGGTGATGGAAAAGTCCGACTTCGATGAGAAAACCCTGTTCCGTGCGATTGAAGATCAGATTCAGCATAAATTTGGCAGCAAGGGACAGAATGTGGTCGATGACAACCTGCGTGTTGTTCGTCGTGGTTTCGATGAGATTCATGAGATCACCCATAAAGAGATCATCAGTGAATCGCAACCAGTATTACGCAAGGAATCACAACTGCCGATTTTGTTAAAAAATCAACCGAGCTCGGATAGTCGCGTTTCAGACATTCACCGTTTCTGGGAACAAACTGGAAGCTTTTATAGCACAGGACATGGTAGCGAAAACCTGGTTGATCCTTTTATAGGTCTCGGCCTAATACCTGCTTCAACCGGTGTTTTTCGTGACATGACTCAAATTCGCTTCGAATACCCTGAGTGGATTCCCGAGAACTGCACCGCCTGTGGAAGCTGTTACACAGTATGCCCCGACAGTGCCATTCCCGGCCTGGTCAATTCCATCAGCGAAGTTTTTAACACCGTCATTCAGCGCATCGAGGGCCAGGGAATGCCGACCGTTCACCTGCGTCGTGCTGTACGTACTGTAGAGAAAAAATTACGCGCTGCCATGAATGCAGAGGATGATCATGCCAACGTCAATCAGCTATTGCTTGATGCTATAAACGACACCATCGCCGAATCCGAACTAGATGAACATGGAAAAGCCACGCTCACCTCGGAACTGGATCACTTTAAAACGGTGATGGACGGTTTCAAATTCGGTTCGACCAAACCCTTCTTCGTTAATAAGGAGAAACGCGAAAAAGGCAGTGGCGGCCTCTACTCCATAACCGTTAATCCTTATACCTGCAAGGGCTGCATGGAGTGTATTGAAGTTTGCGATGACGATGCCCTGCGTGCTGTGCCACAAACTCATGAGGACGTGGAGAAATTGCGCAAGGACTGGGACTTCTGGTTAGCGCTGCCGACTACGTCACCCGACTATATTCGTGTCGATGACCTTGATGAAAAAATCGGTGCGCTGGAAACCATACTGCTCGACAAGATGAACTATGGTTCGATGGTTTGTGGCGATGGTGCCTGTATTGGCTGCGGTGAAAAAACCATCATCCATATCTTTACCGGAACCGTTACGGCGCTAATGCAGAAACGGGTTAAAAAACACCTCAACCATATAGAAGGTTTGATCCAACAACTGGAGCAACATGTTCGTAACAAGCTGGTTGATAGCATGGATCTTAGTAATGCCGAAACCATCTCAGAGATTATCGATGAAAATAACGAAATCGACCTGACGCTTTCACGACTCTCGGCCGGTCTCGATTCCCATCATGAAATGGATGGGGACGGAACGGCACAACCGATTGATAGTGAGTGGCTGCGTTGGGTGACGCAACTGCTGGAGAAACTCAAACACCTGAAGCAACAGTACACTAGCGGAGTATCCCACAAGGGACGTTCAAGTCTGGGTATCATCAATGCCACTGGCTGTACCTCGGTATGGGGTTCCACTTTCCCTTATGCCCCCTACCCTTTCCCCTGGTCGAGCAACCTGTTTCAGGATTCACCTTCGGTCGCAATGGGATTATTCCAGGGACATATGACAAAAATGGCCGATGGCTTTAAGGCGATTCGCCAGGCAGAACTGGAGATCAAGGGTGAGTACAACGCCGAGATTCACGACAAGTTCTTTACCTACTTTAACTGGGAACAGTTTAGCGATGAGGAATTTAAACTCTGTCCCCCGGTAGTTTCAATCGGCGGTGATGGCGCAATGTATGACATTGGCTTCCAGAATCTCTCCCGCATGATGATGTCAGGCATGCCCATCAAGGTGCTGATACTCGACACACAGGTCTATTCCAACACAGGCGGTCAGGCATGTACCTCAAGTTATATTGGACAGGTTGCCGACATGACCCCTTACGGCAAACAGATACATGGGAAAAAAGAGAACCGTAAGGAGATGAGCATTATCGCTATGGCCCATCGCACCTCGTATGTATTGCAGGGCACGATCTCCAACCTGACTCACCTGATTGAAGGATACATTGATGGCCTCAACAGTCATCGCCCCGCCGTCTTTAACATCTATTCAGTATGCCAACCTGAACATGGTGTTGCGGATAATGCTACCAATAGACAAAGCAAGCTGGCCGTCGAGTCGCGCGCATATCCACTGTTCCGATATGATCCCGACCTTGGCACTACGTTTGAGGAATGCTCATCACTTAGCGGTAATCCGGCTATCAATAGTGACTGGCCCAGCTATAAACTGGAATACCAGAATGATAGTGGTAAAACTGAAACCATGGATTTGCCACTCACCTTTGCGGACTTTGCCCTTACCGAGGGTCGCTTCCGCAAACACTTCCATACAGCGCCACCTGAAACCTGGACGGATGACATGATTCCGCTTGCCGAGTTTATCGACCTTGATGCATCGGACCAGGCCGATCTCTTTCCTTACATCTGGGCCGTTGATAACAAAAACCACCTTACTCGCGTGCTCGTCAGTGCAGAGCTGGTTCATTCCACTGTTGAACGACGCGAATTCTGGCATCAACTTAAATCCCTTGTGGGCATTGGCCGTCACGCTGATGTTGACGTCAACAAGATTACTAAAGACGCGCAAGCTGACATGGCCCAGAAGATTACATCCTCGCTACTCTCCATGGCCGCAGGAGCAACTGGGCAAACGGGTGACGGTTCCATTCCAAACCTGGGCGAGTTATTAAATTCAGCAGGAACAACTGCTGCACCTACAGCGACACCAGCAAATGCTCCAGAAGATTATGAACCGGTGTGGATCGATACTCCGGAGTGTACTGCCTGTGATGAGTGCATGGAGATCAATCCTGATATATTTGCCTATAATGATGACAAGCTGGCAATCGTGCTTGATCCAAAGGCAGGTTCCTATCTCGATATCGTTAAGGCGGCAGAGAAATGTACTGCCGAAGCAATTCATCCGGGAACACCACTCAATCCCGATGAGCCAAATCTCGACAAGCTCGTTAAACGTGCGGAGAAATACCAGTAGTCACTTTTAAATATAAAACAATCACAATGAGACTATTACAATCATTCTTTGCCAAAACTTTTGCTCACGGCATACATCCGCCAACCAGCAAAGGACAAACGGATCATCTGGCGATTCGCCGGATGCCTTTTTCACCGCGCATGATGGTTCCCCTTTCACAACACATTGGTGCCCCAGCCAAAGTGTTGGTTCATAAAGGACAGGAAGTCGTGCGCGGTGAGCCCATTGCCCGCGCTGAAGGTTTTATGTCGGTACCAATGCATGCCCCGGTGACCGGCATCGTGGAGGGAATAGAGTTGATGCCCACTGCACGCGGTCCAAAAAGTGAAGCGATCATCATCAACACCTATCAGGCGGCGGACCAGCAGGTATTGTATGGCGCCGATTACGAATGGCAGAACGCATCAACCGAAGAACTGATTCAACAGATACAAAACACAGGCATGGTTGGACTCGGTGGTGCGGGATTTCCCAGTCATGTAAAGATGCAGGTACCGGAAGATCATGTCATTGATACGTTGGTCGTCAATGGCTGTGAGTGCGAACCCTATCTCACCACCGATCATCGTCTAATGTTGGAAAAAACCGATTCACTGATACTCGGTATTCGCATCGCCCTGAGGATTAGCGGTGCTCAAAGAGCCATTATCGGTATCGAAGATAACAAGATGGATGCAGTTGAAACGATCCGTGAACGTTTGACTGAAGACGATCCTGTTAGTGTCGGCGTAGTGAAAACCAAGTACCCGCAGGGATCGGAGAAATTGCTGATAACTGCGCTGCTGGATCGCGAGGTTCCCTCTGGCGGACATTCTTATCATGTGGGTGTGGTGGTCAACAATGTGGCAACTCTGGCACTAATAGGTGAGCTACTCCCGAAACAACAAGGATTGATTGAACGCGTGGTGACCATCGCCGGACCTGGCGTCACCAAACCAGGAAACTATCTGGTACCGATGGGGACACCACTACGTTTTGCGCTGGAGTATGCAGGTTATTTTGGCGATATCAGTCGTTTGATTCTTGGCGGACCGATGATGGGTAATACTGTCGCCTCGCTCGATGTGCCTATGACCAAGACGGTGTCGGGCATATTGGTCCTGGAACAAACTCATGATTCAGGTAAACAAAAGACCTACCCCTGTATTCAGTGTTCACGCTGTCTTGATGCCTGCCCCATCAATCTCAACCCATCACAATTGGGACGCCTGGCAGCTAAACGGCAATATGAAGTGATGGCCGATCAATTTCATCTCAACGATTGTTTCGAATGCGGTAGCTGCAGCTACGTTTGTCCTTCCAATATTCCCCTGGTGCAATACTTCCGTATTGCCAAGTCAGTCAACCGTGAAAGGGTAGCGGCCTGATGAAACAACCCATCGTTGAAATTCGCACCTCACCCCATATCCACAGTAGTCCTACGGTGGCGCAGATCATGCGTAATGTTATCTACGCACTAGTGCCGCTGGCTGTCTTTGCCGTTTATCAATTTGGCATCAGTGCGCTGGCGTTAATTATAACTGTCATACTTTCAACACTGCTGACCGAGTCACTCTTTGCCTGGCTGTCTGGTCGTGACAACACCATCAACGATAGCAGTGCTGCCATTACCGGTTTACTGCTGGCCTTGACGTTGCCACCGGGTTTTCCATTATGGATGGGTGCGGTTGCAGGGTTTATCGCTATTGCTCTGGGCAAGACACTGTTTGGTGGTATTGGTTTTAATGTCTTTAATCCGGCGTTGATTGGTCGCGCCTTTGTGCAGGCAGCCTTTCCGGTGTCGATTACCACCTGGACGCCCGCCTTTGCCCCGGGTCGTTTTGCCGAATTCATTCCATCGACGCTAACACTACCGTTAATGCGTCCCAATGATCTCACTCCCTGGATCGAACAGGTGAATAGCAACCTCGCAAATAAAATGGATGCCTTTACCGGCGCAACACCACTGGCTGCATGGAAGTTTGACGGCGTCACCACCGATACAATGGATCTGTTAACCGGTATGGTGACAGGTTCCACTGGTGAGAGTGCAGCTTTATTAATAGTAGTGTGCGGCATGTATCTGGTGATACGCAAAATGATGGACTGGCGCATTCCCGTTTCCGTTCTGGCAGGTGCATTTATCACTGCGTTAATACTGTTTCTGATTGATAGCGAACAATACCCTGATCCTCTGTTCGTGCTCCTTTCTGGTGGACTGATGCTTGGCGCTGTATTTATGGCCAGTGACATGGTGGGCACACCGGTTACTCCACTGGGTGTACTGCTTTATGGTTTATTGATCGGATTTTTTACTGTCATTATTCGCAGCTTTGGTGGACTACCGGAAGGTGTGATGTATGCCATTCTGCTTGGCAATGCGCTCACGCCATTGATCGAGTCGTTCACCCAGCCGCGAGTCTATGGCGAAAAAAGAATGGATAAGAAAATGGTTGTTGAAAAAACAGTTGTTGGAGAATCAGTCGGCGAAAAAACAGCAGAAGAGAACGCATCATGACCCAGGCAATTCCGACAGAGCAACCAAACCAGAATAATTCAGCGATAATTCGCACGCTGACGTTGATTGCTACCATTTCTGGTCTGCTAGTAGTGCTGGTGGTTGATGCGACTCAGCCTTTGATTGCCGAAAATCAACGCATTGCCATCGAACAGGCAATATTTCAGGTCATCCCCAACGCAACTCAATGGCGGGAATATCGTTTGAGCAAGGACAAGCTTATTCCAGTTGAGCAAGCCGACAATGGTATTTCAATCTACATCGGTTTTAATCAACAAGGAAGCATGACTGGCATTGCAGCGCAAGCAGCAGCGCAAGGATATGCCGATACTATTCGACTGCTATACGGTTATAACCAGGACTGTGAGTGCATTACCGGTATCAAGATTATCAAGAGTGCGGAAACACCTGGACTGGGTGACAAAATTTTCAAGGATCTCGATTTCATTACCAACTTCAATGCGCTGGACGCAAAACTCAATGCAAAACAGAGTGCGCTAGAAAATTCTATCGTCACCGTTAAACATGGCAAAAAGACTGAACCGTGGCAAATCGATGCTATCACCGGCGCGACCGTTTCATCCCGGGCTGTGGGTAAGGCCCTCAACAAATCCGCTCAATACCTGTTACCCAAACTGGTGGTTCATTTATCCCAGATAATAAAACTGGAGGTCGAAGAGCAATGAACTCTAAACCTCGTACCAAAGAGACACCATTGTCCATGGATGACTTCCTAAAAGGTGTGTGGGAGGAAAACCCTGTCTTTGTCATGTTACTTGGCATGTGTCCGGTATTGGCGGTAACCAATTCCACCATTAACGCCCTGGCGATGGGAGTAGCCACTACCTTTGTACTGGTCTGTTCCAGCATTCTTATTTCATTGTTACGTCATAGCATTCCCAAACAGGTACGCATTGCAACTTACATCATTATCATCGCCACCTTTGTCACTATTGTTGATTATGTGATTCAGGCCATTAGCCTGGATCTTTATAACGCCCTTGGTGCTTTCATTCAGCTCATCGTAGTCAACTGCATAATTCTCAGTCGTGCCGAATCCTATGCCTCGAAAAACCGTATCTCTAAATCCGTTGTAAGCGCACTGGGAATGGGACTTGGTTTTACCATTGCGCTACTCTGCCTGGGAACCGTACGCGAGATCCTTGGCGCCGGCACCCTGTTGGGTTTCCCTCTCTTCGGTACTAACTTTGAACCATGGGTGGTGATGATTCTTCCCCCCGGTGGTTTCTTTGTACTGGGAAGCTGGTTGTTGATCTTCGCATTAATCAAACAGCGTAAAACACAACATGAAACTCAACATAAAACTCTACATAAAATAAAGATAGAGGAATCCAGTCATGGCCACTGAGTCTCTTGGATTCATTTTCCTCAATGCGCTAGTCATTAATAATTTTGTGCTCGCCTTGTTTCTTGGCATCTGCCCTTTTTTAGGTGTCTCAGGAAAACTCGATACCGCCTTCTCGATGGGTTTGGCCACCACCTTTGTGATGCTAATTAGCTCAGTCTGCGCCTACTTCATCAACATGGTACTGGTTGAATTTGATATTGAGTTCCTGCGTTTGATTGCATACATCGCTGTGATTGCCTCTGCGGTGCAACTGGTCGAAATGAGCATGAAGAAATTCAGCCCAACACTGTTTCGAGCACTGGGTATTTTTCTACCACTGATTACCACGAATTGTGCAATCCTGGGGCTGGCCCTGTTTCAGACTTTTCGCGAATATGATTTTACCCAGTCGATCGCCTATAGCTTCGGCGCAGGCGGTGGTTTCATTATCGCTATCATGCTCATGGCGGGACTACGAGAAAAACTGGAACTCGCTGATGTTCCTGCCATTGCACAGGGTGCAGCCATGACGCTGATGATTGGCGGCATGTTATCTCTTATCTTTATGGGATTTGCGGGCATGGGAGGCGCTTAGATGATTATTAAGATGATTATCGCAATAACGGCAATATTTGCCCTTCTGCTCGGCTGGCTGATTGTTCAAAGCTTAAATCGTCTGCTTGCAAAAAAATATCCGGAACTTGGGCCGGCCAGAGAAGAGGGACAGGGATGCGGCAGCAGTTGTGGCTGCCATAATAAAGAAGCATGCAATAAAAAAGAAGCATGCAATAAAAAATTACCGCGATAAGTAATAACTATGAAAGAACAAACCAAAAAATACATTCCCGAAAGTAAATGCCTGGTTTTTAAACGCCCGGCTTCTAAAACCCAAAGGGGGCTGTTGTGAGTGAAAACATCGTTAGTTTTGAGTCACTGGGCATGTCCGATGTGTCACGAGTGGGAGGCAAGAATGCTTCGCTGGGAGAGATGATTAGTTCGCTTTCTTCCGCAGGCGTTAAAGTGCCCGGTGGTTTTGCGACCACCGCCGATGCCTTTCAACGTTTCCTGGCGCATAATCAACTGGGCGAAAGGATCTATGACCTACTCTCCACACTTAACATCGAAGATGTCACGGCGCTAGCCAGTGCAGGAAAAACCATTCGTCACTGGATGGTCGAAACACCTTTACCGGAAGACCTGGAAAAAGAAATACGTATCAGTTATGAAAAAATGTCTGATGGCGCAGGAAGACACGCAAACGTAGCAGTGCGTTCCTCGGCAACGGCCGAAGATCTACCCGATGCCTCATTCGCCGGACAGCAGGAAACATTTCTGAATGTTAGCGGGATGGACCGCGTGTTGTCGGCGGTGAATCATGTCTTCGCCGCGCTTTACAA
>JAUWLO010000027.1 GCA_030613605.1 Gammaproteobacteria bacterium
TGGTGTTGTTTACGGCCTCGACAGGATAGGCATACGCCGTATGGGCGACGAGGTGACGGTAATGACGTCGATTACAGCGAATCGGTCGGAATAATCTGCGGCAGCCCGTCCGGGTTTGAGGCATTATTTTTTACGTAACAGCCGAAGGCGCGGGTGATCATTTTGCTGACCTCGCGGCCTGCCAGTAGATCATCCAGTGCATTGCGGGTATAGGGTACGACCTTGCGAGAGGTCTTCTTCAATATGGCCGTGGAATCGATGGCACCGGAATAGGACAGGATGCCCTGTTTGTCGAGAATAAAAATCTGCGGTGTGGTGGTTGCGCTGTAGGCGGTGGAGATATCGAGGGTTGTATCCAGGATAACGATTTTTTTGGATGGATCAATCCGTTCCAGGGCCTGTTCCGGCGTCAGCTTTTGCAGTTTGGGTACAATGTTGATCCAGGTGATGTCGTTATTCGCCGCATAGTCGTAGAGTGAGTCCAGCGTGCCATTCTCGTAATACCGGCGTGAGTAGGGGCACTCCGGGCTGGACCATTCAAGTACCACGATTTTTCCTGCGTAGTCGCTCAGTTTATGCGGATTACCCTGTAGATCCTGCCCCTGGAAATCCGGTACCTTTGCACCTATCAACACCTCGGCAGACAGGCTGCCACTCACTGTTAATATCGACATTGTGAGCAGCAGGGTGAAGCAGAGGAATAGCAGGGAATGAGAAATTGGTTTGGTCACGGATGATTCCGGTTATTCTAATTGATAGTTAACGCAGATGGGGTCAGGGCATGCCGGAAAACAGGCCCAAACAAATATACTGCTCGTCGGGTTATTCTATCACGTAGCAAAAAGGGTCGGATGGATTAAAATACGATCACATTGGCCCCTATAGTTCGCGATTTACCACAGTGAGTAACAGGCATGGTTTTTAAAGGCATCAAAGGCATTTTAATTTACACTGCAATTGTTTTATTCATTTCAGTTGTCTATTTTATCTATGCCTACACTGTTTATCCGCCCACGCCAGAGCGGGAAACCTTCCTAAGTGAAATAGGGGAAGGTTTCGGTGAGATCGGTTTATGGGCCTTGTGTTTTATTTACGCCCGCACTTTTCTGAAGATTGTTATGGGCAAAGGTGCGATTGCAAAGCGCATACTTCCGGATTATTCGCCACCCGCCAGCGCGTCTTATTTTCACCAGTTACTCGGTTTTTTAAACAGAACTCATGTTTATGTTGGGATCGCAACGGTGGCGGTAATTCTGTTACACATCGCGTTAATGGGTGTGCCGATGGATATTTTATTTTTCCCGGCTGTGTTGGGTTTAGTTATTTGGCAGGGGTTATTTGGTATGTTTCTGACCTGGCGATATTCACCAAAAGAATTGAAAAAACTTTCCTATCTGGTTCATGCCCAGTTATTTACGGGTATTATGATTGGAGTGTTTTCCTATTTTGGCCATCTACTTATTGATAATTAATTTGGTCCATTAAACTGAAAGGAGTAAACAGATGGTTATTGCTATTCCCCTGCATATACTCGCTACGGTTATCTGGGTGGGTGGTATGTTCTTTGCCTATATGGCGCTGCGCCCGGTCGCTGCCAGTTTGCTGGAACCGCCACAACGATTGCGCCTCTGGAGCCAGGTCTTTGACAGGTGCTTTCCCTGGGTGGGGGTGGCCGTTATTATCCTGCCGGCGACAGGGTTGTGGATGGTGTATTCCGTATTTGGAGGTTTCGGGAATGTGGGACTTTATGTGCATCTGATGACAGGAATTGGGACGCTTATGATCCTGCTTTATTTGCACGTATTCTTTTCACCCTATCGGCGAATGAAACGGGCATTGGCTGCGAATGATTTTCCAGAGGCCGGCCGGCGACTGGCTCAGATACGTACTATTATTGGTGCTAATTTGTTACTGGGTCTTCTCGTTACTGTGATTGCAAGTGCGGGCAGGTTTATGTAGCCCGTTACAAATTTAAGTTAGGCGAGGGTGTAAGCATGAATAAAAGATCATTTTTGTTAGTTGGTGGTTCGCTGATTCTTCTATTTGCCAGCAGCCCTGTTATTGCAGGGGAGCCCGTCAGTAAAAGCTTTTGGGGTTCGGTTGCCATCGGTGGTGTCGATACGACAGCCTATTACCAGCCCGAAGTGCGAAAACAACACAAGGAAATCGAAGGCAGTAGTCAATATATGGTCAAATGGAACGATGCAGAATGGCATTTCGCATCGCAGCAATCCGCAGATAAATTTGCTTCAGACCCTGAGCGTTATAAACCGTTATACAACGGCTTTTGTTCAAATGCCTTAAGCATTGGAAAAGGCCTGGTTAAAACAGACGGTACGGTTTGGGAGTTTTTCGGTGACAACTTAAGTTTGTTCTATGGCGAGTCAGGCAGGCAGCGCTGGTTAGACGGTGACTGGGAGGCCTACAGGAAGGAAGCCGATAAAGCCTGGGCCGTGCTTAGTAAAGAGTAAACATCAAAAGGCTAGCCTCCCTGTAAGGCAACCGCTTCAAGCGTGGCGCCGATTGCCTGGAATATGGTTATACTGACTTTATGCAATTTCTGATATTTGCATCCATTTTCCTGCTGGTCATGGTGCTGATGATCGTCTACATCTGGCGGCGTTTTCTACGCCTGCTTGATTTTGATAAGGCGAATTACCTGATTGTTATTCCTGTGGTGCTGTTGCTTGGCGACATGTTTTTTATTGTCGATATTGCGACCAATATTATCCCCGATTCCCCCGCGTTGTATTATATCTCCAGCAGTTTTATCGGCATTACTTTTATGATGTTTGTGGTGGCGGTGATCTATGATTTATCGATTACGGTATCCAAACGTGTGCCAGTGGATCAATCTCGACGGCGCGTTTTAAAATTGATTTTTGATGTGACCATGCTGGTGGCAGCCTTTGCTTACCTGCTGAGGGGGTTTAGTCAGGGGGTGAAATTCCCGGTGGTTAACCCGGTTCTGGTGAAGGTAAAAGATTTTCCTCTGGGAAAATTTAACCTCGTGCAGTTAACCGATGTGCATGTGGGCAGAACCATTAAACGTGATTTTATCGAGAAGCTGGTAGAGGAAACCAATAAGCTAAATCCCGACATGGTGGTGATTACCGGTGATCTGGTGGATTTGCCGATTACCGATATTGAATATGATCTTTATCCCTTAAAAGACCTGCAAGCGCCCACCTATTTTATTCTGGGGAATCACGAGTATTTTCACGGGGCGGGTGAAGCGATTGCTTATGTTAGAGAGCTGGGTATTAAACCGTTGTTGAATGAGCACGTGGTAATTGGTGAGGGTGAGCAACAGTTTAATCTTGTTGGCTTGAATGATGTGATGGGTAAGCGGGTGGATTTTTTCCCACCGGATGCGGCTGTGGCATATGAGGGGCTGGATCAATCCAGACCCTGTATTGTCCTGGCGCATCAGCCGAGAATGATTGATGAAATGGATGAGTACCGCTGTGACCTGATGTTGAGTGGCCATACTCATGGCGGGCAGATTTTCCCGTTTGGCTTGCTGGTCATGGCGGCGCAACCTTATCTGGCAGGGTTACATACCCATGCCCCTGACAGGCAAATTTTCGTTAGCCGAGGAACAGGGTACTGGGGTCCGCCGTTGCGGTTTTTGGCACCCAGCGAGATCAGCCAGATTATTATTCAGCCTGTGTGAATGCCTGGTTAAATTAAAAAAGAAAAAACCGTAACAACCGGGGGCTGACCCCTTATGTTTCATTACATATCTATTTATAACATGATCATGAACCTTCTCGAACAACTCAATCAGCAACATTCGATCGATAAGCATCTCACCTTTAGGCAGGGTAAAGGCGGGTTGGCAATGATTTCGGTGACCGCACCACGCGCGATTGCAACGATTTCCTTACACGGTGGTCAGGTGTTGTCGTATACACCGGTGGAGTGCGACCATGATCTGCTGTTTGTCAGTAACAATGCCTACTTTCAAAACGATAAGGCGATAAAAGGCGGTGCCCCGATTTGTTGGCCCTGGTTTGCTGCTCATGCCGAGGATGAAGCCTTACCATTTCATGGTTTTGTTCGTAATCAGGCCTGGCAGGTGTGCGCGACGGAATGTCGTGACAATGGGGATGTCGTGATTACCCTGGTGTTTAACGATACCGAACAAACCCGCAAGCTCTGGCCTTATTCGTTTGAGCTGAGGCAAGTGATTACGGTGGGCGAGAGTCTTGGTATTGGTTTGGTAACCATCAATACCGGGTCTCAGACGTTTAGTCTTACCCAGGCGATACATACGTATTTTAGTGTGGGTGACATCACACAAGTAAAGGTAACGGGGCTTGAAGACAAGCCCTATCTGGATAAGGTTGAGCAATTCACGGTAAAAAACCAAGCCGGCCCTATCACGGTGAACCAGGAAATCGATCGAATCTACCAACAGGTGGATTCGCCACTGGTAATACATGATGCGGTTTACAATAGAAACATACACATCGAACACACCGGCAGTGCCACTGCGGTGGTTTGGAACCCGTGGATGGAAATCTCAGAACAAAGTCAGGATTTAGAAAACGATAGCTACCAACACTTTATTTGTGTTGAAACCGCCAATGCTGCCGATAACATCATTACGGTTGAGTCAGATGAATCTTACACTCTCGGGGTCGAGTACCACATTCAGAATCAGTAGGGTTTAAGGTGAGTATTGAGTATGTTTTTGAAAAACTTTAAAAGAAAATTAAAAAAACTAATTAAACTACCCCGTGTTGCCACGGCTTTTCGCTGGAGCTGGAAAGCTTTGCTGATCGTTTTTGTGATGGATGCGGGATATTTAATTGGTGTCTGGCCAGACTGGAAAATCTATGCCGAAGGGCCTATCCAGCAGTCCAGTTTTATTCGTAATTATATTTCTGAGCACTATCAGCACCGAGACTGGCCCCGCCTTCGCTGGAGCCCGACGTCTATTAACAATATCCCTCGAGACATGACCCGCGCGTTGATTGTGGCTGAAGATGCGCGATTCTATTCTCATAGCGGTATTGATACCGACGCCTTACAGGAAGCGATGGAATACAATTTATCTAAACAGCGTTTTGTTTTTGGTGGCAGTACTATTTCCCAACAGACCATTAAAAATATTTTTTTGAGTCCCTCGCGTAATCCCATGCGTAAATGGCATGAGTTTGTATTAACCATTGGTATGGAACGAAATTTAACTAAAAAACGGATTTTAACCCTGTATTTAAATATTGCAGAATTTGGGCGAGGGCTATATGGCGTTAATGCGGCTGCCCTGCATTATTGGGGCATACCTGCCTCAGAGTTGTCGACTAAACAGGCGATAGAGCTGGCGGCTACTTTACCTTCTCCTGTGAAAAATAACCCAGGCACCCGAACAAAGTTTTTTCTCAAACGCGTCAGAAAAATAGGGCGTTATTTTTAAAAAGTAACTGGGGCCAGAGAGTATGGCCCCGGTTACTTTCTAATATTTTCTGAATTTACGTGATGTTTTCCTGGTGTTTCCTAACATTAAGACAAACAGACGCCATTGTTATTAACGCCTACCCCTTCCGTGTTTACCTTTGGCCATTCTTTTGAGTACGGCTAAATCGAATTGTACACGTTGGTCTTCCGTTAGGAGTTTGCGGATACTAATTTTGTGATTTGCTTTGAGGTGAAGTTTTTCTTTCTTTAGTTTGGTGATCTGATCGATTTTGCTATTGATGTCCGATTTGCTGGGTGAGTCTTTGGTAATTAATAGCGCAAATTCTACTTTAGCCTGTTTTAATTTTGCTTTAAGCAGGTATTTATCCCTTTTATAAGTCAGGCGAAGTTTGTCTACTTTTTTCCTTTGCTCGTCGGTGAGGCTGGCTTTCCAGCTATGGCCAGATCCATGCATGGCGCCATACATGCCTTTATATCTCTTGCCGCCACCATGCATCATATTGCCATCGCGCATCATGCCTTGTTCCCAGCGGGGGGAAGGGTCTGCGGTGGCGAGTAAGGGCAGGCCAATGCCCCCGGCTGTTATCAGAAATCCCAGTGTGATTGTGGTCAACGTCCTCATTGTTAGTCCTCCATTGTTGGTGTTTGGGACTAAAGTATAGATGCTATATTCAGAAATAAGTTCAGCTCCCCTTAATATCCAGATCTAGGAGTTTAGTTCGACCTTGATCTCTTCGGCTTCCGTCATCACCTGTATTGCCGCTTCCAGGTCGATTTGAGATGGGTTATCGGTGCTTTGTTGTTCCAGTACTTGTACCAGTTCGCGCTGTTCCAGTGTTGAGAAAGAGCCGTCTTGCTCCAGAATAGACGCAGCCCAGGGAATAAATTTCGTTAGCGGGAATAGTTGTCCGGTCTGTGGCGAGATATCTATATTGAGACCGGAAATGAACAACACTTTTTTACCGTGATAAGCCTTTTCTTTAACCAGGGTACGAAACGTGCGATCAAATTCGATTTGCGTATTAATTTGAGCCGCCATCAGCATGGGTGTTGGCGAAGTAATGATTTGTGGCATGTAACGAATTAGGTTGTGTTCCAGATGGTGTGAGCTTTCATCTATCTCCAATATGTTGCGCTTAAAATAAAACATGTCTGCGTTTAGGTCTGTGCCAATCGGTTGAGGCTTGTTGTGGCTAAAAGCCTGTTTGCCTACTTTCTGCACAAGGGGGGTGGAGGCTGCGAACACCTGGGCGGTACTAAGAATATTAAGGGGCAGGCGCTGATCCTCTTCATTGGTTTGAATCAGTCTATTCAGGCGTAAGAACAAACCTTCGTCGCGATCCTCGTGCAAAAGTTGATTATCGATGATGATGCATTCCATGCCGTTATACGTGTGCAGGAGGATGTTTTGCTGGGCAAACTGGTATTCATCCTGATACCAGGTGTTAACGTTATAGATTTTCCCGCAGTTTGGGCTGAATCCCTGATGGGCGGTTTGCAGCCGCCGGTAGCTGCCAAAGTTTTTAGTTTGCGGGTCATAGCCGATATGGCTGGCCTGTATGATGACCAGGTTTTCGCCGTGCTCTGCATGAGGGCCATGGCGATCTGTGGCAACGATGCCGCCCACGCGTCCATGATTAAACGGGAAGGTGCCAAAGTGTTTGGCAATCATGATGATGGGATAACCCTGGCTCTCGTCGGAGCAGAATGCGCGAGAAGGCATGATTTTCCCGGGTTCAAAGCCCAGCGATAAACACCAGTTATAAAGTCGGGGCATGAAAACGTTGTAACGCATCATCATGCCCTGCATCTGGAAACCGCCTACGGGCTCAATCGTATTAGCTGTTAGATCCGGCATTCGTTATTGGCTCGCTTTGCTTTACCACACATACAGTAATAGTAGCCGATTTGAAATTAGCTAGATCCCTTTTTATCTGGGGGGTAACAAATAGGAAACAGGAGGCAATGATATGCAACAACGGCCAATAAAAAGGGTCAGACCCTAAATTAGCAGCTATATTTAAGGTATATGAAAAAAATAGGCACTATTTTTGTTGTTTTAATGCTCTCTGGCTGTGCCACCCAGGCTCCGGTGCCCTATAGTAAAATTCCGGTGGCCAGGGTGACGGTGGCTGAGGTGCGAGCTGACGGCACACGTTTTATTGGTACCGAGATCCGCTGGGGTGGAACGATCTCCCGGGTAGAGAACAAAGCCACAGAAACGTGGATCGAAATTGTTAGCCGGCAATTAAGGTCCAGTGGTCAGCCGCTGGTGGCGGGTAGCAGTAGTGGGCGATTTATTGCCAGTTTTCAGGGATTTTTTGATCCCGAGGTGTATAAAAAAGGGCTACAGTTAACCGTATTAGGACCTATTACGGGACAAACAAAAAGATCGATCGGCGAGCATGATTACTCGTTTCCCATCGTGTCTGCTACGGCATCTTATCTTTGGCCGGTGGAGCCGGAGCCCGGTTATTACGATTACCCTCCACCCTTTTGGTATTATGATCCCTGGCCTTTTTATCCCTGGTCGTATCCGCACTATTATTGGTAATGTTATTGATAATGTTAGTCACGATGAAAATAAACTCGGTTTCCGTTCTATTGCGGTTATCACTTATATTTATTGCGGCTATTGTTCTAGCCGCCTGCGCGTCTTCACCTAATTTTGATACTACGGGTATCGACACCAGCGTGACGCCAAAGCGTGCGGCGGATGAGGGACAGGCTTTACAGGGTGAGCCTGTATTGTGGGGCGGTGTTGTTCTTGTGAGCACTAATCTCAAGGATTCAACTCAGTTGGAGATTTTGGCTTATCCTTTAGACTCCAGTCAGAGACCGAACAGAGAACAAAATCCCCTGGGGCGTTTCCTGGCAGTGCATGAAGGTTATCTGGAGACTGCCGACTATGCTCAAGGGCGACTCATTACGGTAAGGGGAACCCTGGGTGAAAAGCGCACTGGTCATGTCGGTGAAGCCGAATACACTTACCCGGTGGTCAAAATTAATCAGTTGTACCTATGGTCAAAATACGGTGATTCTTCCGAGCCTCAGATTCAGTTTGGCTTTGGTTTGATGATTCACAACTAAATTCGTTATTTAAAGTTAAGCTCAACAATGTCTTTGCGACTCTTTCTTTTTTTTCCGGGTTTGTTTTTCCCTGTTGCCAGTTTTGCTGGTTCCTCTGTTACTTTTACAAGCCCAGTTCAACAAAGCACATTGCTGGAGCTTTATACCTCCGAAGGATGTAGTAGTTGTCCTCCGGCTGATCGGTGGCTTAGTGCGCTAAAGGGTGACCCAAACCTCTGGACAGAAATCATTCCGGTTGCCTTCCATGTGGATTACTGGGATTACCTGGGCTGGAAGGATGAGTTTTCAAAAGTAGAATATACGCAGCGGCAAAGAAATTATGCGCGATGGCATAACCTGAGAACGGTTTATACACCAGGATTCTTACGAAATGGTAAAGAATTTCGTGGCTGGAATAGAGGTCGTTCTGTTAATGATCGTCCAGGAAAAAATGTTGGCCAGTTAACGGTTAGTGTTAACAAGGGGGTTGTGAAGGCAAATTTTAAACCCGTGAACAAAACTAAAAATCCCATAAACCTTAATGTTGCCTGGTTAGGTTTTGATCTGGAAACAAAAATACGAGCGGGTGAGAATGAAGGGAAAACGCTTAATCATGATTTTGTGAGTTTTAACACAAAGGTAATAAAAGGGACTTACAATGATGAAATGGTCACCTGGAAGTTTAAAGCCAATCTAAAGGACTTGCCTGCCAGAAGTGGAGCAGCTTTTTGGGTGACATATGGAAAAAATCCAACGCCGGTTCAGGCAACAGGTGGTTGGTTGGGAAAATAAAATCAAATTAGCCAAAGTGAAACATAACAGGCTAATATGTTGGTGCTTATATCACAGGGGGATAAAAAATGGGGTTAAAACCGGAATGTGAATCCCTGGTGGATTCATCGCTTGGCCAGGAGCTGGAAAAAGATGAATGCCAGGTGCTTGTCGAAGTAATGGGAGTGCGTGAGTTAACGGATGGTGAAGTATTGGTGAAAGAAGGCGACGCTGATAACACCTTATTTATTTTGACTAAAGGCAAACTTACCGTTAGCAGCAGAATTGATGATAAAGATGTTGCTGTTTACACCATGAAGGTTGGTGAGTGTGCCGGTACTCGTGCTTTTGTTGATTTGGCGCCGCGAAATGCATCGTTAACGGCTGTGGGCGCTTCCGCTGTGTACACCCTGGAACCTGACGATTTTGAGAGTTTGCTGGATAAACATCCGAAGGTGGTTTACAAAGTGATGCGGGCATTGTTTCGTTTAACGCATATCAATCTTATGCGCATGAATGTGGAAACTCAGGAGCTTTCAAATTACATTCATAAGTCAGGCGGGCGTTATTGATTCAAGTGTAGAGCTCTGCAACTAAAACTCAGCAACCACAGGCGCATGGTCTGAAGGGCGTTCCAGCTTGCGCGGTTCCTTGTCGATGTAACTGGCTGTGCAGTGTTCGGTCATCGCCGGGCTGGATAACAGTAAATCTATGCGCATGCCATGGTTGCGACGGAAGCCCGCGGCACGATAGTCCCACCAGCTGTAGAGTTCTTCTTCCTGTTCAAACAGGCGGAAGGTGTCTGTTAAACCCATATCCAACAAGCTTTGTAAAACAGCTCGCTCCGGTGGGCTAACGAGAATTTTATCTTTCCAGCCTTCGGGGTCCCACAAGTCGCGATCATCCGGGGCGATGTTGAAATCGCCGACCACCACGAAATTTTTGTGTTCGGCTAATTGTGTTTTAACATATTTAAGTAACGCATCCAGCCAGCCCAGTTTGTACTCGTATTTTTCCGAACCGACTTCCGAGCCATTGGGGATGTACAGATTTAAAAATCGTACATCACCATTTTCATGAGGGATAGTGCAGCCCAGTACACGCCGTTGTGGATCATCGAGGCCAGGCAGGTCGGTAATAATATCGGTTGCTTCCAGCTTGCTGATAACCGCCACACCGTTATAGGTTTTTTGTCCGGAAAAATTGACGTGATAACCCGCGGCTTCAATGTCTTCCCGGGGGAAGTTTTCATCGATAGTTTTGATTTCCTGCAGGCCGAGGATGTCTGGCTGATGTTCTTTCAGCCAATCCAGCACATGAGGTAGTCGAACTTTAATGGAATTGACATTCCAGGAGGCAAGCTTCATTTTTATTTAATTCTTATTGTTAAGCTGAAAATGTTGAGGGTTAGCGGATAAGGCACTAACAGATTGTTGTTTTAATAAAGACGGAAGCCGCCATGGCGTTGGCGCATGCGTTTATCCAGCCAGGTCATGCCGCCAATAAGGCCGAGGATCAGTGCAACCACGATACTGCCGAGAAACCACTCGATGTCTACAGACCAGCCCTGTTCACCGGGGTTCTGAGTGGTTGAGATTGTTGCCATCTCGCCTTGCTGTGTTTCAATTTCCTGTTGTTCGCTGACCTGTTTGTTGATTAATGCGGAAGCTGCAAGGCGAGCCTGAAGTTCTTTGTTTTGATTGCGTAAGGTGTTGAGTTCTTCCTGTGAACTATTGGCAGTCTTACCGCTGGACTTCATTTTATTTTCCATTTTAATGACACGTTCGCGAGCCTTTTTGAGTTCTACCCTCATCCAGCCGGCATCGGCGGCACGTTTGCGCAGTTCTTCGATTTCAGCGATATCAATGCCGTCATCTCCGCTTTGCCCTGCGCTTGCTTCGGCAGCTTTGAGTTTGGCCTCAAGGCTTTTGGATTTGACGAGCAGTGTCAGGTATGCAATTTGGGTGGGTTGTTCATTGGTCAGGAATTTGGATTCCACCCAGCCGGTGACGTTGTCGTTGGTGCGTATGCGCGTGTAATTGCCATCCTTCATGAGCACTTCCACGGCAGTGCCGCTGGGAAGTGTCTTCAATACGGTGCCCTGAGATAAACGCTGGCTGCGGACTTCAATAACAATCTTGTCAGTTACAAAGGCGGCCTGTGTCGGCAGGCTGAGTAATGGCATCAGGCACAACAGGATTCCACGTAATATCTGTTTTGTTGTGTTGGTTTTTGTACGGGTCATGCGTTTTCTCCCTGAGCCTTTTTATCTGTACTGCGCGTTTGATCTATCCCTTCATTGTGAGTAGTAACGACACGTTTCCAGGTTTTCTGATGCTCGAATCCCGCCTACTGTATACCAGAATGTCGTAACAGGGCATCAATCTCGGGTTCGCGGCCTCGAAATTCGATAAACAGGTCCATGGGGTCTCGTGCTCCACCCTGGTCCAGTACAGCCTCCAGAAACTCCAGCCCCGTCTCCCGGTTGAAGATGCCCGTCTCTTCGAACTTTGAGAAGGCATCGGAGGATAATACTTCAGCCCATTTGTAGCTGTAATAACCCGCGGCGTAACCGCCCGCGAAAATATGCGAAAAGCTGTGCTGGAAACGATGGTAGGCCGGTGGTTTGATAACGGCCACTTCGGCACGCACCTCATCCAGTATCTCCTGCACCCGAGCGCCTTTTTCAGGATCGTATTCGGCATGAATGCGAAAATCGAACAGGGAGAATTCCAGTTGTCGCACCATTTGCATGCCGGACTGAAAGTTTTTGGCTTTAATCATTTTCTCGTACAGCCCATTCGGCAGCGCTTCTTTGGTTTGATAATGCTGCGCGATGAGATTGACCGCCTGCCTTTCCCAGCACCAGTTTTCCAGAAACTGGCTGGGCAGTTCCACCGCATCCCAGGGCACACCGCTAATGCCGGAGACAGCAAGGGTATTCACCTGTGTGAGCATGTGATGCAGGCCATGACCAAACTCATGGAACAGGGTGATAACTTCGTTGTGGGTGAACAACGCTGGCTCATCACCAATGGGCGAGGAGAAGTTACAGGTCAGGTAAGCGACCGGTAACTGGATATGATCAGCAGTTTCACGGCGTGAAATACATTCATCCATCCAGGCGCCGCCACGTTTGTTTTGTCGGGCGTAAAGATCGAGATAAAAGCGACCACGGTTGTTGCCCTCGCGATCGAAAATTTCAAATACCCGTACATCCTCGTGCCAGGTATCAATGCCGGAGAGTTCTTTAATGTCGAGTCCGTAGAGTTTGTTCACTACAGCAAACAGGCCATTGACTACATGTGGTTCCGGAAAGTAGGGTTTGAGATCTTCCTGGCTAATGGCGTAACGAAACTCACGCAGTTTCTCTGAACAATAGGTAATGTCCCAGGGTTCGATTTCAGTGATGTCATAGTGCTCGCGCGCGAAGCTGGCCAGTTCATCCAGTTCTTCCTGCGCCATGCCCAGTGAATGGTCAGCCAGATTGTGCAGGAACTCCATTACCTTTTTCGTGCTGGGCGCCATCTTGGTGGCCAGTGAATGTTGCGCATAGCTTTCAAAACCAAGAATTTGTGCCAGTTCATGACGCAGGCCGAGAATTTGTTCCATGAGTTCGCTGTTATTCCATTCCCCGGCGTTAGGGCCCTGATCCGAAGCGCGTGTCGCGAAGGCCTGATAGGTTTCTTCACGCAGGGTGCGATCATCGGCATAACTCATGACGGCAAAGTAGGATGGGAAATCCAGCGTGAGCAAGTAGCCGGTCAACTTTTCTTGTTCAGCTGTTTGTTTGGCCATGGCAATAGCTGAGTCGGGCAAACCGGCTAACTCTTTTTTATCGGTAATGTGATTGCTCCATGCCTGAGTGGCATCCAGCACATTCTGTGAAAAGTTTGCCGTGAGCGTGGAGAGCTCCTGTTTAATTTCCATGAAGCGGTTTTTTTGTTCTTCAGGCAGATTAACACCGGATAGACGAAAATCACGCAGGGCATTGTCGATGGCTTTTTGTTGCGGCGTGTTGAGGCTTTTCGTCTTATCAACATTAGCCGCTATGTGTTCAAAAGCCGCGTAGAGTTTTTTATTTTGCCCCAGCTCGGTGGCGTACTGACTGAGTTTTGGTAAACAGGCGTTGTAGGCATCACGTAACTCGTCACTGTTGAGCACCGAATTCATATGGCTTACCGGCGACCAGGCGCGGTTTAACCGATCTTCCAGCTCTTCCATGGGCGCGATCAGATTGTCCCAGGTTTTTTCATCCGGGTTGTTGAGTAACTCTGCAATAGCCGCTCGGTTATCAGCGAGAATTTGATCAATGGCTGGCTCGATGTGCTCCGGTTTGATGGCCGAGAATGGGGGTAAATCAATGATTTTTAGTAATGGATTTGTCATAAGTGTGAGTCGCAGCAGCCGTATTTGGGTTTTGGTGTATAAATTATATTGCGCCAATGATGTTACCCTATCCAATCCCTTGCAGGCTAACTGGACCACCAATTTAGGCGCGTTGTGACTGACCCGATTGAACATAATTCGCATCCTTATGATGCATTAACACCCGATGCGGTGCTCAACGCCGTGGACAGTGTTGTCCCCTCTATCCGGAACTTCAGCAGTGGGCGTACAGATGGCAGACAACTGGCCCTGAACAGTTACGAAAACCGCGTGTATCAGGTGGGCATCGAAGATGGTGAAGCTCTGGTAGCGAAATTCTATCGGCCTGAACGTTGGTCGGATGAGGCCATACAGGAGGAGCACGATTTTACTGAGGCACTGGCGCAAATCGAGGTTCCCGTAGTGGCGCCACTACGGGATGAGGCCAACAAAAGTCTGTTTGAATACGGCGGTTTCCGGTTTGCGCTTTACCCTCGGCGCGGTGGTCGAACGCCGGATCTGGAAGACATGGACGGCCTTGCCTGGATGGGACGTTTTATTGCCCGTATTCATGCGTTGGGCATCGCAAAACCATTCGAGTTTCGTCCTGAGCTGAATATTGAAACCTTTGGCTGGGAGTCTTACCGGTACCTGATGTCGACTAATTTTATTCCAGCTGACCTGACAACGGCATACTCCACTCTGGTGGAAGATGTTCTGAAACAGGTAGAGGCGGGTTTTGAACGTGCCGGCGCCAGTGTTGGTAATAACGAGGGAAAAATAAAGAACATCCGCCTACACGGTGATTGTCACCCCGGTAATATTTTATGGACGGATGATGGCCCACATTTTGTGGATTTTGATGATGCCCGTATGGGCCCGGCGGTGCAGGATTTGTGGATGTTGTTATCGGGTGACCGCAAACAAATGACCCTGCAGCTCGACGAAATATTGTCCGGGTATACAGAGTTTATGGACTTTAATCCTCGTGAACTGCATTTAATCGAACCCTTGCGCTGCCTGCGCATGATTCATTATTCTGCATGGCTGGCACGGCGCTGGGATGATCCGACTTTC
>JAUWLO010000153.1 GCA_030613605.1 Gammaproteobacteria bacterium
GAGATGTTTTTCCCGACCTTTTACCGGAATATCCATGCCTTCGTTAAGCAGGCGTCCTTCGATGGCGATTTGAATTTTATCGACCAGGGCATTGCGGTTTCCGCGAGCCTGTTTAACCGCCTGCCCCAGTACGCGATAACGTGTTGGGTAGAGGGCCTGGAAGCAGAGGTTCTCAAGTTCCAGACAAATTGTTTTCATCCCCAGGCGATTGGCAATAGGGGCGTAAATTTCCAGGGTTTCTTTTGCGATGCGGCGTTTTTTTTCTGGCCGCATAACACCCAGGGTTCGCATGTTATGTAACCGGTCTGCCAGCTTGATGAGGATAATACGAATATCCTTCACCATCGCCAGAATCATTTTACGGAAATTTTCTGCCTGGGCTTCGGCCTTGCTGCCGAATTTCACCTGGGTAAGTTTGCTGACGCCGTCCACCAGAGTGGCGACTTCCTCGCTGAATTCGTCTGCAAGCTGTTCGCGAGCAGTGGAGGTGTCTTCAATGACGTCGTGAAGTAAAGCGGCTGTGATGGTGTTGTAATCCATTCGCATGCCGGCCAGGATATTGGCCACTTCCAGCGGATGGTAAATGTAGGGCTCGCCGGTTAAGCGATGTTGACCCTCGTGAGCCTCAGCACCAAAAAGGTAGGCTCGGTAAACTTCTTTAACCTGATTTGGTTCGAGATAAGACTAGAGTATCTCGCACAGATCATGGATAAGAAACACCGAGCCCTCACTATTTGCTTAGGATAATGGGTGGAGTATAGGGCACTCCGACTGGCGTGCGGGAATGTTTTTGAAAGCGTTTAAGGTAAAGGTTTTCAATGAAGGAGGAGAAAACAGTTATTCAGCAGGCTCCTCATCGGAAGGATTTTCCAGTTCTGCGGCAGCGGCAGCTTCAGCTTCTTCGCGAGCACGTTTTTCTTCGGCAGCCATGTCTTCCAGTATTTTCACCGTAATGTTGCCTTTACTTATTTCGCGTAGAGCCAGTACAGTAGGTTTGTCATTTTCCCATTCCAGTGTTGGCTCCTTGCCGGAGACAAGTTGGCGGGCACGTTTGCTGGCTAACAGGACAAGTTCAAAACGGTTGTCTACGTGATCCAGGCAATCTTCAACGGTAACGCGTGCCATGATGGGTAACTCCTTAATGTGTTATATCGAAACAGTCTTAATAATCGTGCGGCTAAGTCCCTGAACCATTTCGGCATTTACACGTTGCCAGCCTGGAATCAGGGCGGAGAATTGTACAAAACCACGCCCCTTATTACCAGTAAAAAGTGCCAGTCAATTGCCAGTAAAACGCCCAGGAACGTGGCGGAGATCAAAGCTGCAGCTATTAATTTTTATGCCAGTAATTCATCGATCAGGGTATGTAAGTCCTTTTTTTGATGATGGATATGCAGGCGTTGGCTGCGGACGATAGTTTTCAGGTCATTTAATGCTGTTTCGAAGGCGTCGTTGACCACCACGTAATCAAATTCATGGTAGTGGGACATTTCGGTTACTGCATCGTGCATTCGTCGATTGATAATAGTCTCGTCGTCCTGGCCGCGGCTGGTAAGGCGTTCCCGTAGAGCGGCTCTGGAAGGGGGCAGGATGAATATGCTGACAGTGCCTGAAATGCGGATGCGAACCTGTTCGGCACCCTGCCAGTCAATTTCCAGGATCACATCCTGTCCAGTGGCCAGCTGGTCCAGCACAGCCGTTTCGGAGGTGCCGTAATGATGATCGAATACCTGGGCATGCTCGAGAAAAGCCCCCTGCCCAATCATGTCGGTGAAGGCGGACACATCCACAAAATGGTAATCCACGCCATTCTCTTCGCCCGGGCGTTTGGCGCGAGTGGTGTGGGAAATCGAGACACTGATGCCTTTTGTGGATTCCAGCAAGGCCTTGATGAGGCTGGTTTTGCCTGCGCCTGACGGGGCGGAAATAATAAATAAGGTGCCCTGGGCCCGTTCCTGTGTGCTCATTTTTGCGTTGCTTCCCTGGTGGATTCGGGTTGAAAAGACATTATTTTCTCCGATTATCGTTTATTATGGCGCTAAATTACGCGAAGTTCGTTAAAAATGCTTATTCAATATTCTGGATCTGCTCTCGCATTTGCTCGATAAGAACTTTCAACTCTACCGAGGCATTGGTGAGGTCTGTATGCACAGATTTCGACCCCAGTGTGTTGGCCTCACGATTGAGTTCCTGCATCAAAAAATCCAGACGTCGGCCAACAGGCTCGTCCTGGTTAAGGATTCGCCGAACTTCGGCCACATGGGTAGTGAGTCGATCCAGCTCTTCATCCACGTCGGCCTTGTTGGCCAAAATGACAATTTCCTGTTCGATTCGCGCAGGATCCAGTTCGCCTTTGATGGCTTCCAGTCGCTCTTCCAGCCTACTGCGCATAGCCTGAAGGATCTCGGGAAGGCGTTGGGAAACGGTGTCAACCTGAGACTCGATGGCTTCACAACGGGTCTCAATGATGGCCTTGAGCTTCTCACCCTCGCGAGCCCTGGACTCCAGCAGTTCGGCCAGGGCTTCGTCCAGCAGGGCCATGGCATCCGTCCCTAATTGGGTTAGATCCAGTTCTGGCGCCTTAATGACCCCGGGCCAGCGCAGAACGTCCAGGGCGTTGATGGGCGCGGCATTGTAAAGCAGTTGATCCACTTCCCGGGTGGCATGTGCCAGTTTAGCCGTCAGCTCCTTGTCTATCTCCAGGCTTTGCTCTTCCGAGTGGATGGCCTGATAACGTAGGGACGCATCGATTTTGCCCCGTTTAACGTTGGCGGTGATAGTTTCCCTGATTTTGGGTTCGAGGGAACGAAAATCCTCGGGAATTCGGAGACTTACTTCAGAAAAACGGTGATTAACCGATCTTATTTCCCAGGCAAGCAGACCTTTTTCAGTGTTTTTCTCCTTGCGGGAGAATGCCGTCATGCTGCGAGTCATGGTGATACCTTTTTGACAATGAATAATATGATGAAACAGAATAATGAAGAGCATAGTAACGCCATTCCCGGGTCTGGAGAACCGGCACAGGCCCACCTGCTTTTACTGTGTGCAAAGAAAGTGTTGCCGCACCCATGGTCACGACACTCATGATCGACCCTAAACTAATCCTGCCCGCAGGGACTCAACTTGAGCACTATGTGATTGAAAGCGCCTTGAGCGCTGGTGGTTTTGGCATGGTTTACCTGGCGCGAGATCAGAAAACGGATAAGCAGGTTGTTATCAAGGAATACATGCCCAATAAACTGGCTCAGCGTCTGGATGATGGGTTTGTGATGCCCAGGGGAGAAAGAGAGAAAGAGAATTTTGATGAAGGTATGCGCCTTTTTTTGCTGGAGGCAACAGCACTGGTTAAATTAAAACACCCCAATATTGTGCGCGTACTTAAATTTTTTCGCGCCAATGGGACAGCCTGCACATCCATGGAGTATCGCCCCGGGAAAAATCTGCAACACTACATCAAAAAACATAAAGGTCATCTTAGCGAGACACTGCTACGCACTATTTTTCCACCGCTTCTGGATGCCCTGAAGCTGGTGCATGACACCGGTTATTTACACCTGGATATAAAACCCGGCAATGTTCATCTGTGTGAGGGTGGCATGCCGTTATTGCTGGATTTTGGTGCGGTACATCCGCGAAATTCAAGCCGCAAATTGCAGGTGACTCAGGTGGTGACCCCCGGGTTTTCTCCTATTGAACAATACGATCTCAGCGGTTATGTGGGGCCGTGGACAGATATTTATGCCATGGGTGCCACCATACGCTCCTGCATGGAAGGTTCTGCGCCAACCTCCGCGAAGGACAGGGTTGATAAAGATGAAATGCGCCCGGCAGTGTCTGCTTTTAAACGCCGTTATCCGCTACCAATGCTGGAGGCGCTGGACTGGTCAATGGAGATGGATCCAATGTTGCGCCCTCAATCTGTGGATGAGTTCCTTGAGGTGTTTAACAAAGAGGTTGAGGGTGGTGGAAGCATTCTCGATCGTGTCATTAATACACTAAATAAGCCGCTATAAATGAAATATCAATTTGGACAAACCAGCCGGCTGGGTAATCGTACGGCTAATGAAGATGACCTCGGCGTGGCTGAGGTTGGCGATGCTGTATTGCTGGTGGTGGCTGATGGCATGGGTGGGTATAGAGGAGGACAGGTTGCTTCCCGATCCCTGGTGAAGCACATGCTGAGTCACTTCAAAGCCAGAAAATTTCCAGTAACGGACCCGCAGACGTACCTCAAAGAATTGATAGCGGATGCGCATTTGGCCATTATTCGTGCTGGCAACGAACAAACCCCGCCGGTTGAACCGCGTACCACCTGCGTGGTGTGTTTGATCCAGGGTGATTTTGCCTGGTGGGCCCATGTGGGTGATAGCCGGCTCTATATGTTTCGTGTGGGCAAGCCATTCAAACGCACGGTGGATCATTCCAAGATTGAAGAGTTGCTTCGCAAGGGCAGGATCAGTGAAAAAGAAATGAAAAATCATCCGCAACGCAATCTGGTCACCCGTTGTGTGGGTTTTCAGCCGCATCCCCCTGTACCGACGGTTAGCGACAAAATTCCATTAGAGAAGTACGACATGCTTGTGCTTTGCAGTGATGGTTTGTGGGGGCCTGTGAATGATGAGGCTATTGTAGAAACGCTAACGAAAAATACCATTACCCAGGGAGTGGAAAAACTGGCTGAGCTGGCAGAAACAAAAGCTTATCCAGATTCTGACAATATCAGTGTGATTGCCTTTCGCTGGGTTTCTGCGGATTCCGATGAGAAATCAGAAGAATCGGTTCAAGAAGAAACGCCAAAACCCGTAGAAGCAAAGGCAACTTAAATAAATTAGGTGTTTACCTTGGGCGCCTACATTAAACCGCGCTCTGCGAGTGATACCGTTTCGCCATCTCCGACCACCAGATGGTCCAGTACCTTAATATCCACCAGCGACACTGCTTTGATTAGCTGTCGGGTGATGTTGCGATCAGCCTCGCTGGGTTCAGCCACACCACTGGGGGGGTTGTGAGCGAGGATTACCGAGGCAGCATTG
>JAUWLO010000042.1 GCA_030613605.1 Gammaproteobacteria bacterium
CGTGTAAGCCTGAGTTTCACCTTCAGGAAGAACGTTTAGCACAAAATCCAGCATTTCTTCATGGGCGACGTGGAAAACGCTCATGTAATAAATTGAAATCTTTTCATCAATTTCCCGTATTTTGAATTTTCGAAACTGTCCTGTGAGATTGCTGGCACTGGCGGTTACTTTGGCTCGTACAGGTGTGCCTTTTGGAGCTGAACCTTTTTTGATAATGGTGATGGTTAGCATTCCGCGGTTTTTGCTGCGGACTATGCCGTAGGCCTCTGCCATGCTGGGTTGCAGGACATCACTGTTAAAGGCGTTGTAATGAACGGTATAGTCACCGAATGTTTGCGACGTTTCGGCGCTAACATTTCCTGCATACACGAATATGGAAAGGCTAACCAGAACAGTTAACAACCCCCTGGGGCCCGCACTAAATGTGGCGCCAAACGGTTTGACTAATGTTTTATAAAAAAAGTGTTTAATCGCCATGTTACCTCCGGCGGTGAAAATGGTTCAGGAGCTTTATTGCTAGTAATAGGTCGTTACCTGCACCTTCGGAAATATTCGGTGTTATGTCAACCCGTAAAGTGGTCAATGTTGGGGTTAAACGCTATTTTCAGGGGGTATTGCTGTTTTGGGTTGAGTGGCTTCGATCACTATTGCCCACCCTGCTGGTTGCAGGGCGATGGTGTGTAGCCGTTCAATTGCGAGTTCAACAGCCCCAGGAGGTAGGGATAGGTGGGAGCCTAGGAGGCTGCCGCTGCTTTTTCTTCCTGCTCCTGCAGGGGCACCAGCGGGGTGTTTATAGCGGTGAGGATACCGTTTATGGTGGTTAGCTGCTCGTTCAGGTCTTTGGCCTGGCTTTCCAGCTTGTTTATATTTCCTGAAAGTTTTTCCCGGGAATTTTTAATTTTTTGTAAATTGGCCAGTCGTTTTTCCAGCTGCACTTTTCGTTCTTTAATTCGTGCGGCCAGTGGGCGCATGGCTGAACCTGCCCAGTCCTCAGCATCCTGATTGGCGCGGAAGAAAATATTGCGTGCGTGACTAACCATGGAAATGAAGAATTTCTTTACCACAAAACTTTGCTCAGTCATGGTGGTTTTTTTGCTGGTGCGGAATGCCTCGGCTTCTTTGTAGAGCTGATCCAGTTCGCGAGAATACTTAGCTGTGGCGAATAACATTGGGTTCAGGTTTTTGAAACCATGCTCATCACGAAAACGATCATAAATGCTGGAGACAATGGCGTTGGATTTTTCTGTCTGGAAATTGACCTGAGTCATGGAATCCCGCGCGCTGTCAAAAAAAGTTTTCATACCGCCTTTCATGCCTGATGTAGTCCAGCTTTCCACCATGCTTGAACGTGTTGAAGCAATCGTATTGTCCAGAGCATCCAGGCCCAGTGCTTCTATCAATGAGATCAGTTGGCGTTTTAGCACCTGCCGACTGGTCTGGAAGTTTTCCACATCCTTCTGGTAGATGGACTGCTCAGTTCGTAACTTTTGCATTGTGTCCATTAAGACATCAGCGCTTTTGCCAGACAGGGAGCGTAATTCATCAAGCTGCTGGTTGATGGAGTCCAGACGTTCGTTCAGTACACCTTTGGTGGATTCCACCATGGAGCCAATTCGAGAGACGATATTTTCACGTACCAAATGTTGTTTGGCTGGCAGCACATCGTTTGATAATGCAGCTTCAAGTGTAGGCAAACCGCTTTTTTCCAGTAGCTCGTCGTCATTTTTTACCCGAGCCAGCAGGCCTTTTTGTGCAGAGACAGGGTAGATTTTGCTGACTTCGATATTCAGAAGTTTGGCTGTTTGTTCACACATGTCATTAATATTGGCATCTATGGTGGCCTGATCTTGAAGTTCGTCCCACAGGGTGTCAATTTTATTGAGCACAACCATAAGGCCGGATTCATTTTTCTCACGTAAAGCCTGAGCGTGTTGTCTCCAGATTTCCATATCGGTTTTGGTCGCGCCAGTATCGGCTGCCAGCACAAAAATGACCGCCTGGGCATTGGGGAGCATGTCCATGGTGAGCTCTGGCTCTGCGCCCATGGCATTAAGTCCGGGGGTGTCGAGAATTATCAGACCTTGTTGCAATAAGGGGTGTGGGAAACTGATCATGACATGGCGCCACATGGGGATTTCGATGTTTACGGGTTTAACCTCTGCCTGCTCCATTTCTTCTTTGGAGTACAGGCCGAGCTGGATGGCGCTTTCGACCGGTACATTTTTGGTTTTAATAATTTCTTTAAACGACTCGACCATGTGGTCTGCAGAATCCACATCCAGATCAATGTTGATCCAGTTGTTGGGGTCCTGTTTGTATTCGCTAATACTGGTGTCGTCCAGGCGAGTCTCTATTGGTAGCAGACGAATATAGGCACCGTCTGCTTTGGAATCGAAAAATAGCTCAGTAGGGCACATGGTGGTGCGACCGGCGGATGATGGCAGCAAGCGGCGTTTGTAATCGGCAAAGAAAATGGCGTTAATGAGTTCTGTTTTGCCTCGGGAAAATTCTGCGGCAAAGCCAATGGTGATGCTGTCTGAGTCCAGTGAGTCGAGGATCTCGTACATGCGCAGATCATCTTCGGGGCTGCTCATTTCGTGGTCTGCAAGCCAGTCCCGGTAGGCCTTAATCTGACGAATCGCATCTTCTTTCCAACGACTATAGGCGTTGAGTTGTTCCGTAAATTGCTCTTTTCCCATGCCTTAACTTACCCGTTTAGTTCCAAAAAATTCATGTGGTTACAAATCCCTGCTGTGGGTGTATCTCGGTATCAGTAACGGCCGAAGTGGGCGGAAGTTTAGCCTGTATAGGGGGTTACATGAATTAAGGGCAGGTAACATCCACTCGTTGGGCGGCGATAAGTTCAAAAGCTCTATTTCCATATTTAATTAAAGGGTATTAGGGCTGAGATATACCCGTGGGAAGCTTATTTGGGGAGCATATTCGTAGGCGTTTATTTCGGTTTTTGACCCCAGAAACCAGTTTTACCCGCGATTTGGCTACACCAAAGGTTTTAGCCAGAAGTTTGATCAAATGGCTGTTAGCCTTGCCATCTACTGGGGCAGTGGTGATGCGGATTTTCAGGACATCGTCCACTATCCCAACAATTTCATTGTGGCTGGCCCCGGGTTGCACACGAACAGAAATGAGCAGGTCCTCTCCGTCCCACTGATAGCCGTCACAAATGGTGCTTACCCGGACGAAAGGCTCATTCCAAGGTCGTTGATGGGCGCGATAAGGATAATGGTGAGTAATTGCAGAAGAATCATGATCAGGATGGGTGAAAAATCAAACCCATGCATGGCCGGCAATATACGCCTGGCCCGGCGCAACAGGGGTTCATTGAGATTGTAAAGTAGCGAAATGGCGGGGTTATGGCCGCTGGGCGCCACCCAGCTGAGAACGACCTGTATCAATATGGTGAAGAAGTAGATCTGGAACAGCAGGGATAACAGGCCGCCAATGGATAATACGATGAGGCCAAAAGGATGGATGCCAAAGCCTTTAATGGCAGTAATCAGCATAATTTCTGCCGCCTGCAGGGCCAGCATTAAAATCACCGATGCCAGGTCAATGCCTCCAAGGCTGGGAATAAGGCGTCTCAGTGGCACCAGGGGAGGATTGGTGACCTTAACCAGAAACTGTGAAATGGGGTTGTAGAAATCTGCGCGAGCCAGGGCAAGCAAAAAGCGGATCATGACCGCGCCGGTATACAGCCCGAACAGGGTCTGGATCAGAAAAACACCCGCATTACCGGCGTAGGAACCCCCCATTTTATCCCCCTTTGTTACTTAACAGTCAGTATTACAAACAATGTTACGGCCAGTTTTTTATTGATTCTATGTTCAGGACTCGCTGAGTATTTTTGCCAATTCTTCGGAGCGATCTCGAGCCGCCTTAAGCACGTCTGAAAATACTGCATCGATGTTGTGTTTTTCCATGGCCGCCAATCCTTGCTCCGTTGTCCCTCCGGGCGAGGTGACCTGTTCGCGGAGATTTGCGACAGAATCATGACTTTCCAGCGCCATTTTGGCGGCTCCGAGTGCAGTCTGCAAAGTCAGCAAATGCGCTGTTTCCTTTGTTAAGCCAAGCTCTACTCCGGCTGTCTCAATTGCTTCCATGATGCGGAAAAAATAGGCTGGGCCACTGCCGGAAAGTGCCGTAACGGCATCCATTTGTGATTCATCCTTAACCCATAACGTCAGGCCCGTAGCTCGTAAAATAGATTCGGCCAGGTCCCGTTGCTCGTCCGTTACGTGTTCATTACTAAAAAGGGCTGTTGCGCCAGTTTGTACCAGGGCGGGGGTGTTAGGCATGGCGCGAACTACGGCAGCATTACCACCTAACCATTTATTGATATCACTGCTGCGGATTCCCGCTGCGATAGAAACAACCAGTGAATGGTTTTGTTGAATGGTTGGCGCCAGTTCTTCGGCAACCGCTTTTAATTGTTGTGGCTTGATCGCGAGTATTACCACGTCTGCCCCTGCAGCTATTGTCTGGTTATTTGCCGAGGTGGAAATGCCATGACGAGCCGCCAGGTTTTCTCGCTGAATGTCATTGATGTCAGCCACGCCGATTTGTTTGGGGTCAACATGATCCGCCACCAGCCCACCAATTAAGCTGGAAGCCATATTGCCACCGCCAATGAAGGCCAGTTTCACATTTTTCATCATCAGATTATGGCATATTCTGTAACGAGTTATGTTGTTACATCAAGTTGTATCAGGTGGATAGTTGCGGGGTCCAAATATGTCGGTTCCTATTCTAACCATGGTAGAGCCTTCTGCTATTGCAGCTTCCAGGTCATTCGACATGCCCATGGACAGTGTATCCATTACCACTCCGCTGCCATCTAATTTCGTATTCAGGGAATCAAACATCTCATGGATCGCCCTGAACGCGTCTCTTTGTTTTTCAAAATCAGTGCTGGGTGCCGGGATGGCCATGAGACCGCGTAAACGCAGGCGGGATAATTCCGCGATGCTTGATGCCAGCTCAAACAGTGCAGAAGGCTGAATGCCGGATTTTGATTTTTCACCACTGATATTCACCTGCAGACAAATATTGAGGGGCGGAAGGTTCTCCGGACGTTGCTCATTGAGGCGCCGCGCTATTTTTTCCCGATCCACGCTGTGTACCCAGTGAAAAAGGTTAGCGATTGTTTGGGTTTTGTTGGACTGGATAGGGCCAATGAAGTGCCATTCCAGGTCTGGATGAGTCAGCCTGGTGTTAGCCAATGCGGTTATTTTTGCCTGCGCCTCCTGCAGATAACTTTCACCGAACGCTGAAAATCCGGCGCAAGCCACCCGTTCTATATCTTCTGATGGGCGTGTTTTGCTGACAGGTAAAATTTGTACGGAGCCGGGTTCTCGACCAAAGCGTTTTTCGGCTGCCCGTACACGTAGTACGACTTCCTGTAGCCGGGTTGCGATGTCTACATTTTCAGGCATGGCTAGTTTATCCCAGCATGGTCTTGTATTTAAAAGCCCAGTATTAAGGTTTTGGGCGGAATCCAGCATAAAGAATTCTACACTAGCGGTCGTTATTTAAATTGAATAATGGTTTGGGAAAATCGGTGATTTGGCAAAAATGTGAAGCTATTCCCTGTACTTAGATGAAACTCGTGGTACAAATAATGGTACAACAGCCTTGTTGCCGAATAACAAATAGCGATTAAGAGTAAGAACAGCAAAGAAATCTGGCTGATTATTAACCAATTGTTTTTAACGATAGGTTATTTTCGATTTAGGTTAGGCCAGAATGCTTTTCAAAAACATTAGAAAATACACTATTAAAATAAGCGGGAATAATTCATGGATATTTCAGAACTACTGGCCTTCAGCGTAAAAAATAACGCATCTGATTTGCATCTCTCGGCCGGGGAGCCCCCCATGATTCGTGTTGACGGGGAAATTCGGCGGATTAATGTGCCTGCCATGGAACACAAAGTGGTGCACTCCCTGATTTATGACATTATGAATGACCGTCAGCGCAAAGATTATGAGGAATTCCTTGAAGTCGATTTCTCCTTCGAGATTCCTGATCTGGCACGTTTTCGTGTTAATGCGTTTAACCATCAGCGCGGTGCTGGTGCAGTGTTTCGTACCATCCCCAGCGTCATACTGAATTTTGAACAATTGGGTTGTCCGGCTATTTTTGCGGACCTGGCTGATACGCCTCGAGGCCTGGTGCTGGTGACCGGGCCAACGGGCTCCGGTAAGTCCACTACCCTGGCGGCGATGGTCGATTACAAGAATGATACTGATCATGGTCATATTCTTACCATCGAGGATCCTATAGAGTTTGTACATAAATCCAAAAAATCATTGATCAATCAACGCGAGGTACACCGTCATACGCTCGGTTTTAACGAAGCTCTGCGCTCAGCTTTGCGAGAAGATCCGGATGTTATCCTGGTGGGTGAAATGCGTGATCCTGAAACCATTCGTTTGGCACTAACCGCAGCCGAGACGGGTCACCTTGTGTTCGGCACTCTGCATACTAGTTCAGCAGCTAAAACCATTGACCGTATTATCGATGTGTTCCCTGCAGCAGAAAAAGAGATGGTGCGGTCAATGTTGTCAGAATCTCTACGCGCGGTTGTTTCTCAAACCTTGCTGAAAAAGGTTGGTGGTGGTCGAGTTGCGGCGCATGAAATTATGATTGGTACTCCTGCGATTCGTAACTTGATACGTGAGGCAAAAGTGGCTCAAATGTACTCGGCAATTCAAACTGGCCAGGGCATAGGTATGCAGACTCTCGATCAAAACTTGTTAAGTCTGTTACAAAAAGGTGTTATCACAAAACAGGAAGCGGCTAGTAAAGCAGCAAACAAGGATGACTTCATATAAGATTACGGCCTGGTTTCAATTGGGTGTGAAATTAACGTGCAAAAAAAGCCAATTACTATCCTGAGAAATTTTCAGGCATTGCTGAAATTGATGGTGAGCAGGGAAGCCTCTGATCTTTTTCTCACGGAAGGCTTGCCTCCTAGTCTTAAAATTAATGGCTCTATTACCCAGATTTCAGAAGAGCCTCTTACCGCTGAACAGGTAAAAATGCTTGCTCTATCTTCTATGAACGAGCAGCAGCGTGATGAGTTTGAAAGAACGCTGGAATGCAATTTTGCCATTTCTCCTCCCGATGCTGGACGATTCCGGGTCAATGTTTTTCAACAAAAGAACAATGTTGGTTTTGTATTACGTCGAATAGAGATCGAAATCCCCACCTTTGAAGAACTAGGCGTGCCCAGGATACTGGCTGACCTGTCGATGATGAAGCGTGGCCTGGTCATTGTTGTTGGCGCAACCGGTACGGGCAAGTCCAGTACACTGGCATCAATGGTAGGCTACAGAAATAAAAATAGTCATGGCCATATCATTACCATTGAAGATCCTATTGAGTTCGTACATGAGCACAAGGGTTGTATTATTACTCAGCGCGAAGTGGGTGGGGATACGAAAAGTTTTGAAGCTGCACTGGAAAACACTTTACGACAGGCCCCGGACGTTATTCTTATTGGCGAAATACGTAACCGTGAAACCATGGAACACGCCATTGCATTCGCTGAGACCGGGCATTTAGTGTTAACGACATTGCATGCCAATAATGCCAATCAGGCATTAGAGCGTATTCTGCATTTTTTCCCGAAAGATCGACGCGATCAAATCTTGCTGGATTTATCACTTAATTTGCGAGCCATTATTGGGCAACAACTCATTCTTGCTACAGATAAAAAGAGCCGCCATCCTGCGGTCGAAATTCTTATCAATACACCGTATGTGAGCCAGATGATTCGTGAAGGTAATGTGACAGAGCTCAAGGATATTATGGGCAAGTCTAATCAGCAGGGTATGCTGACCTTCGATCAGGCGCTGTTTGCATTATACAAAAAGAAAAAAATTACTTACGAGGATGCATTGCATCATGCGGACTCTGCCAATGAGTTGCGTCTGATGATTAAGTTAGGAAACAAATCTGGCATCAAAAAGATGGGTGATACTTTAAGTGGAGTTACTCTGGTCGATGTTGATGACGGCTAACTTTTTATTAGTTATTTTTGTTGGTTAAACAAGCCCTGAATTCCCCATCATTTTGCTCAACTTCTTGGGTGTTGCTCAAAATATATTCAGTTCTGCATAAAAAATACCCATTTAAGAACTACACCACAAGTCTTGATTCAAGATGATCGCCCTCGATCATCAGCATTTTTTATCGCTATAATTTATATAGTTTATGTAACGCTATCAGCGTCCTCTGTTCAGCTTCAGCAAGTTTTATACGGTACTTGAAAGGCTGGATTACAAGGAGTATAACTATATTAGATAATACTTATTTAAGGAGTGGAGCATGAATCTGTCCAGTATTCTTGTATATACATCATCGAAGCATCTCGAAGACTTGCAAAGTTCTTTGTGCGCATTGCCAGGAATCGAAGTACATCATCAGTGTCATGATACCGGCCGATTGATCGTTATTCAGGAAGCTGTCGACGAGAAAACAGAAATGGATGGTTTGCGGCGCATTAAAGACTTGCCTCATGTGATGGCGGCAGAGATGTTTTATCACTATGTTGATGACGGCAACACCTTGCCGGCCGAGTCACAAAATGGGGAGGTATTGTCATGGGCATAACGCGACGCACCTTCATCAAGGCCAGCATGGCCACAGCAACAGCCGCAGCCGTGGGGCTGCCCGTGAGTCAGGCCGCACTGGCTGCCGCCAAAACCATGGAAAACGACTGGCGTTGGGATCGAGGGGTATGCCGTTTTTGCGGTGTGGGCTGCGGTATCCAGATTGCCACCAAAGACGGCAAAATTGTCGCTACCAAGGCCGACCCGGATGCGCCAGTGAATCGTGGCATTAATTGCATCAAAGGTTATTTCAACGGCAAAATCCTCTACGGCAAGGATAGGCTCACCAAACCCCTGCTGCGCATGAAAGATGGCAAGTTCAGCAAACAGGGCGACTTCGTGGAAGTCAGTTGGGAGCGCGCCTTCGATGAAATGGAGAAACAATTCCGTAAGGCCTACAGCGAACTGGGCCCCACCGGCATCGGTATCTTTGGTTCAGGTCAGTACACCATCCAGGAAGGCTACGCCGCCATGAAACTCATGAAGGCGGGTTTTCGCAGCAACAACATCGACCCCAATGCGCGTCATTGCATGGCATCTGCCGTGGCGGGCTTTATCCAGACCTTTGGCATCGATGAACCCGCCGGTAACTACGACGATATTGAGCACACCGACACCGCCATCCTCTGGGGCGCCAACATGGCGGAGATGCATCCCATTTTGTGGACACGCATTGTTGACAGGCGCAGCAAACACCCGAACATGCGCATTGTTAATCTCAGTACCTACTCCAATATGTCTTCCGACATGGCGGATCTGGAAATCATTTTCCGCCCCAGTAGTGATCTTGCTATTCAAAACTTTATTGCGCGTGAAATTATTAAACGCGATGCGGTGAACTGGGACTTCGTGAAAAAACACTGCGTGTTTGCCACCGGCCCCTATGACATCGGTTACGGCATGCGCAACAACAGCGACTTTGCCTTTAAAAAGGAAATGGATACTCAGGCCGAGCAGCGCATGCACACTCTTGATAAATTCGAAGCCATTGGTCAACGCCGCAAACCAGGTACCAAAGTACCTCAAGATGCCCAGGCTAAACCGGGCGCACATTGGCTGATCGAATTTGAAGAATTTAAGAAAGGTGTTGAGCCCTACACGTTAGATTTTGTTGCCGAGCTGGCCAAAGGTGATGCCGATGAATCTCTGGATCAGTTCAAGGCCAAGTTGCAGGAACTCGCTGATCTGTATGTGGATGCGCAACGTAAAGTGGTTTCTTTCTGGACCATGGGATTCAATCAGCATCAACGCGGCACCTGGGTTAACGAGCAGGCCTACATGAATCATCTGTTGTTGGGTAAACAGGCGATGCCCGGTAACGGCGCCTTTTCACTTACCGGTCAGCCTTCAGCCTGTGGCACAGCGCGTGAAGTGGGCACGTTTTCACATCGTCTGCCTGCCGACATGGTGGTGTTCAATCCAAAACACCGGAAGACCTCCGAAGACATCTGGCACCTGCCCAAAAATACCCTTAATCCAAAAACCGGTTCGCATATCACCAAGATCATGCGCGACCTGGAAGACGGCAGCATCAAATGGGCCTGGGTGCAGGTCAACAATCCGTTTCAGGCCACAGCCAATGCCAATCACTGGATTAAAGCCGCACGCAAGATGGACAATTTCATTATCACCTCCGATGGTTATCCCAGCATCTCCGCCAAAGTTTCAGACCTGATTTTGCCCTCAGCAATGATCTTCGAAAAATGGGGCGGTTACGGTAACGCTGAACGACGTACACAGTTGTGGCGTGAGCAGGTGCCTCCGCCGGGTGAGGCACGTTCTGATGTGTGGCAGATACTGGAATTTTCCAAACGAATCAAACTCAAGGACGTGTGGGGTGAACAGAAAGTCCCTGGCCTTAAAGCAGCGGGTTTTACCGATGGCAAAATGCCAAACGTATTAAACGGCGCACGCAAGATGGGTTATAAATCTGACGACACACTTTACGATGTTTTATTTGCACATGAGCGCAACAAAAAATTCGCCTGGCCTGACCCCATTGCCAATGGTCATGATAATCATACCGTTGATTTATTGGGTGATGGCTGGTTTGTAGAGAAGGCACTGTTTGAAGAATACGCTCAGTTTGGTCGCGGCCATGCCCACGACCTGGCCGACTTTAATCTCTACTTTCACAAAGATGTGCGCGGACTCAAATGGCCGGTGGTCAACGGTAAATAAACCCATTGGCGTTTTAATGGCAAGTACGATCCTTATGTTGCAAAAGGCAAAGACATCGAGTTCTACGGCAAAGCACTAAAATCCTTGCCCAGCGGCGATCTTGATAAGGTCACCAATAAAAACAAAACCAGCCTTAAGGGCAAAGCGAAGATATTTTTCCGCCCTTATGCTGCGCCAGTCGAACAGCCCAACAAAGAATATGATATGTGGTTAAGCACCGGGCGTGTACTGGAGCACTGGCACAGCGGCACCATGACGCAGCGTGTACCCGAACTGCATCGTGCCGTGCCTAATGCGCTGGTTTATATGCATGAGGGTGATGCCGATAAACGTGGCCTTAAAAACCATGAAACAGTGTGGGTAGAATCCCGACGCGGTAAAGTTAAGGCCATGATTGAGACCAAGCGTCGTAATCGCTTGCCGCGCGGCATGGTGTTTATCCCCTGGTTTGATGAGCGGGTGTTTATCAACAAGGTTACGCTTGATACCACCTGCCCTATTTCCAAACAGACTGACTTTAAAAAATGTGCCGTTAAGATCTACAAGGCTTAATGACAATATTATGAAAAGGTGTCGGATATGAATGTCATGATTTCGAATATCGTAACGAAGAAAATGTTAAAGACAGTGCTAACAGGTCTGGTGCTAACTTTATTGTGTGTCAACGCGCAGGCGGCCAAACCAGTCAAGGATAGTAGTTTGGGTTTGAGTAAAACCAGCGTGAATGATTCGCCAGAACCGGAAAAATTTGGTTATAGCAATAATTTTCCAGGTACCGGAAATTTGTTACCGCGCGCCTATTTAAACGCACCACCACAGATTCCACACAACATAGAAGCATTTTTGCCCGTCACAGCAAAAAGCAACAATTGTAAGATGTGTCATGATAATCGAGCAATGCGGGGCAAAAAGGTTAAAGGCCAGGCGAC
>JAUWLO010000238.1 GCA_030613605.1 Gammaproteobacteria bacterium
TGGCTCAGTAAAAGATCACCACGAACATGGGAGTCATCCACATTGAATCGAATAAAAAATAGAACCTATGTTCGAATATTTATTGGCGCGACATTGTTGTTGGTCGCTTGTGACAATGATCATAAGATGGGAGCCCATAATCTGGATGCTATGCCGGTGCCTGCAGCACCAGAACGCCAGCAGGATCCAGCCCAGCTGGCGATGGGTAAACAGGTGTTCCAGAATAATTGTGCATCATGTCACGGTGGTCAGGCAGAGGGTGCTGCCAACTGGCAGAAAAAAGATACTGATGGTTTTTATCCTGCACCGCCACTCAATGGTTCCGGTCATGCATGGCACCATTCTACTGAAGTGCTGGGTAATGTAATCAGTAATGGCAGCGTTCAAGGTCAGGGAAAGATGCCTGCCTGGAAAGGCAAACTAAGTGGCCAGGAAATTAGTGCGGTAATTGTCTGGTTTCAGTCCACCTGGCCACAATCAGTGTATGACGCCTGGTTTGAGATGCAACAACGTGGCCGTTAGCCTAAAATATATATAAGTAAAACTAATTGTAAATTGAGGAGAAAAACTATGTACGGTTTCCATGTCACAGTATCCGGCGGCTTCGATGAGATTATCGAAAAAGTAACCGAGGCACTTCAGACAGAGGGTTTTGGGGTGTTAACCACCATCGATGTTAAAGCAACGCTAAAGGCAAAAATTGATGTAGATCGCCTGCCTTATACAATATTAGGCGCCTGCAATCCTTCTCTGGCCAATCAGGCGATTAATGCTGAGCCGGACATTGGTTTGCTGCTGCCCTGCAACGTGGTGGTGCGCGAGGAAGAAGATGGTTCGATCACCGTGGCTTTTATGGACCCCAAGGCTGTACTGGGCCTGGTGGAAGGTGACGATGTTGCTCCCCTGGCGCTGGAGGTGCGTGAAAAATTAGAGCGTGTGCGGGATATACTGGCTGGATAGGCTTGGGAAGCTCTAGCTCCCGACTAAACTTGTATTTGAGGGAACAGAAAAAGCAAAAATTCAGAAGGAGATTGATCCTATGTCGGTAACACAGACAAAATATTTTGTAGAAGGGATGAAGTGCGACGGTTGCATCACTAACGGAAATAAAGCGTTGGCTGATGTAATGGGATTTGAAAGTGCTGAATTTGACTTGCAGGCGGGTACTGCGGTGGTGGTAGGTGATGTTGATCCGCAGGCTGTTTGTCAGGCGCTGACATCTGCCGGTTATCCTGCTGTAGTTAACAGTGCCGCTTGATGATTGGCGGCATTAGAACTATCACCATTAGAACCATCACCATTAAAACTATCACTATTAGAACAATGCGATCACGTTATGTCTGAGGATATTCGTCTTTCTATTGGTGGCATGAGTTGTGCCGGTTGTGTGGCGACAGTAGAGAAAGCGCTGCAGGGTGTCGATGGCGTGCAGGAAGCCAGCGTTAATTTTGCTGACCATACCGCCAGCGTTGTGGCCGAGGGAGACGTATCGGCGTTGATTCAGGCAGTTATTGATGCCGGTTATGAAGCCGCCGAGATGACGGGTGCGGAAGACGAATCAGAAAAAGCCGCTGCCGAGCTGGAAGAATACCGAACACGCCTGAAGCAGGCGGCGGTTGCTGCCGCGGTGGGATTCCCTTTGCTGTTATCTGGATTGCTGGGGGTGATGCCGCCGCTGGATGGGCTGGGCTGGTGGTTCTGGGTGGTCACCGGTTTGGCTACGCTGGGGGTGATGAAATATTCGGGCGGGCGTTTTTATCGCGGTGCCTGGAAATCCTTTCTCAATCACAATGCCAACATGGATACGTTGATCGCGTTGGGCACTGGTACCGCCTGGGTGTTCTCGGTCATTATTTTAGTACTGCCTTCCCTGGTGCCGGAGTCGGCGCGCCACGTTTATTTTGAAGCGGCCGCGATCATTATTGCGCTGATTAATTTTGGTTCTGCACTGGAAATGCGTGCCCGCGGTAAAACCTCGCAGGCTATTCAACGTCTCATTGGTCTGGCACCCAAAACCGCACGAGTGGTGCGTAATGGCGAAGAAGTGGATGTGCCCATCGAAGATATCGGGCTGAGCGAAACCCTGCGCGTCCGCCCCGGTGAAAAAATTGCCGTGGATGGGGTGATCATGGAAGGCCATTCAACCGTGGATGAATCCATGCTCACGGGTGAGCCTATGCCGGTAAGTAAAGGCAAGGGTGATATTGTCGTCGCGGGCACCTTAAATAAAACCGGCACCTTTCTATTTTTGGCTTCGCGCATTGGTAAAGACACCGTGCTGGCGCGCATCATTGAGCTGGTACAGAAGGCGCAAAATACCAAACCGGCTATTGGACGTCTGGTGGATAAAGTGTCCGCTATTTTTGTACCCGCGGTGATGATTATCGCGGTACTGACCTGTCTGGTTTGGTACAACTTCGCCGAGATACTGGCCCCCGATATTATTGGTCCGGTTTCTCGAGTCAGTTTTATGCTGGTTACTACCATGACGGTTCTCATTATCGCCTGTCCCTGTGCCCTGGGTTTGGCAACGCCAATTTCAATAATGGTGGGCGTTGGTAAAGCCGCCGAGCACGGTGTGTTGATTCGCCAGGGGGATGCGTTGCAACGCGCAGGTCAGCTCACCACGGTGGTGATGGATAAAACCGGAACCATCACTGAGGGTCGACCAATGGTGACCAGATTATTGTCTGTTGGTAAATGGGATACGGAGCGTCTACTGCAAGTGGCGGCCAGCATAGAAGCCGGTTCCGAACATCCTTTGGCAGAGGCGGTAATGGATGCAGCCAGGCAAAAGGAAATGAAATTACTGACTGCAGACAGATTTGCGGCTGTTACCGGTTCTGGCGTCAGAGCCAGAATTGAAGGTAAGACCACCTTGTTTGGGAACGCCAAACTTATGCAGGATAACCAGATTAATATAGGGTCGCTTGCGGGCGAGGCTGAAAAACTGGCCGCGCAATCACAAACACCGATGTTTCTGGCAGTTGATGGTCAGGTGGTGGGTATCGTCGCTGTAGCAGACCCCATTAAGGAAGATTCTCGTGATGCCATTAAACGACTGCAGCAACAGGGTATACGTGTGGTGATGTTGACGGGAGACAATCATGCAACGGCGGAAGTGGTTGCCCGTGACGTTGGTGTGGACGAAGTGATTGCTGAGGTTTTGCCGGAAGATAAGGTCAACAAAATTTCCGAATTACAGGCTGCTGGCGCTGTGGTTGGCATGGTGGGGGATGGTATTAATGATGCCCCTGCGTTAGCGCTAGCCGACGTGGGTTTCGCCATTGGCACAGGTACCGATATAGCCATTGAGAGCTCGGACATTACCCTGATGCGGGGTTCCCTGCATGGCGTGGCGGATGCT
>JAUWLO010000070.1 GCA_030613605.1 Gammaproteobacteria bacterium
GATCGTTATGGCAGGTTTCACAGAGATCAGAAGTATTAATATGCGTTGCAGATTTACCCGCAGCCAGGGTGCCCTCATGACAGGCGACACAGGCATCTGTTGTGGTGGTGTGATCAAACAAAGGCACTAACCATGTCGTCACCAGATGACACACGTCGCAAGGTTCCGTCGTCGGCACATGACTTACGCCCACGCCTGTTGCAATCACCCCGTCATGGCAAGATTCGCAGGTGCCATTCACCTGGGTATGGTCTACGGTTGTGGTCGGTATCCAACCTATTGGCGAGTGACAGGCGTTACACTGATCCGTTGCAGCAATATGCGTAACCGGTTGCCCCGTTGCATCCGTTCCATTATGACAACTCTGGCAAGTACCCAACGTCTCGTTGTGATCGACCGTCGTCACCGGCACCCAGGCAGTGGTTGCATGGCAGGTCGCGCAGACATCGCTGGTCAATATATGCGCGGCTGATTTATCACTGGCAATCACCCCATCATGGCAGGCCTCGCAAACACCAACTGTCGTTATTTCATTGTGATCAACCGCTGAAGCAGGCACCCATACGGTATCGATATGACAGGCTTCGCACACATCCGAGGTATCAAGATGAGCTGCGGATTTACCCATGGCGGTTACGCCATCGTGACAGGTAATACAGGTATCCGTTGTGGTGGTGTGATCAAACGCCGGCACCAGCCAGTCCACCGAGGTATGACATGCCTCACATACCTCAGTGGTAGGAATGTGATTGACACCTTTACCTGTCGCAATCACGCCATCGTGGCATGACATACAGGTGCCGATAACTTCGGCATGATCCACGCCAATGGTAGGAACCCATCCCGCTGGCGTATGGCAGGCGTTACAGACATCACTGGCATTGATATGTGTTGTCGATTTACCTATAGCGACTACACCATCATGACAACTTATGCAGGGTCCCTGGGTTTCATTGTGATCAACCGTTGTCGTTGGCACCCAGGCCGTTGCAACGTGACAGGCATTACACACATCACCGGTGAGAATGTGACTAGCGCCCTTGCCTGAAGCGACAACCCCGTCGTGACAGGATTCACAGGTACCGTTGACCTGATTATGATCAACCGCAAGCGAAGGTATCCACAATGTGGTGTTGTGGCAGGTTTCACATAGATCACTGGTATCGATATGGGTCGCTGATTTGCCTGATGCAACAACTCCGTCATGGCAACTGACACAGGCTCCCGTCACACCCGCGTGATCAAATGCAGCAACAAACCAGTCCACTGTGGTATGACAAACATCGCAGGCATCCGTGGTAGGAACATGGTTCACACCCTTACCTATGGCTATCACACCATCATGACAAGATTCGCAAGTGCCATTCACCTGGGTATGATCAACTGTTGTTGGCGGTACCCAACCCACTGGCGAATGACAGGCATTACATTGATCGGATGTATCAATATGCGTGGCATTTTTGCCCGTTGCCAGCGTACCGTTATGACAACTCTCGCAAGTGCCCTGAGTTTCGTTATGGTCAACCGTGGCAACCGGTATCCAGGCGTTTGCGCTATGGCAGGCCTCACAAACATTTGAGGTCACGATGTGGTCAACGTTTTTGCCCGTTGCAATCGCACCATCGTGACAGGAACCACAACTGCCGTTGACCTGACTATGGTCTACTGTGGCAACTGGAATCCAGACCGTGTTGTTATGGCAGGCCTCACACAAGTCAGAGCTATCAATGTGGGTTGGAGTTTTACCCGTCGCGATCACGCCGTTGTGACAGGACACACACTCGCCAGCTACCTGAGCATGATCAACTCCGGTCGAAGGTACCCAGTTAACGGTATTGTGGCAGGCCTCGCACACATTTGTTGCCGGAATGTGATTTGCAGATTGCCCCGTAGCACTTATCCCGTTGTGGCAGGTAGCGCACACCGTTGTGCCTATCGTGCTGTGATCCATAATTGCCGACGCAGCAAACCCAGCAGTGGTATGGCAAAAATCACAAGCAGCCGTAGTGGGTATGTGCGAAAGAGAAGGACCGATAGCTAAAACGCCATCGTGACAAGCCGCACATTGCGTGGGCAAAACCTCAAACACACCACCAAGGTGACAGGACTCACAATCAATCAGATCATGCTCACCTGTAAGAGGAAAACCAGTGACCAAATGATCGAATGTATTTACATCGGGAACAACTGTGGCAGCATTTGCAACAGTGGGCGAGACAATACTGGAACACAAAAAAACCAACGTCAGGGCTAACAACAACTCCCTAACGCCACCCCATAAACTGCAGTTCTTTAAAACTGCGACAACTCCATATACCAACCCCGCAATGTGTTACATCATAATCAACACAAGAGATCACACTGCAGACCCCGCCGCTTTCCATGCAGCTTGTTATCACTCCTCTCGTACCAGCCAGTGAGCAAGCTACTTTGACGAATCCCCAAACTCGCCAATAAATTAATAGTACACCTTATGGGTAGGAATTCATCACATTTTTTATGCCAGCATCAATTATTTTGACCTTATAATTCAATAGGTTAAACCTGTAGTTGAGTTATTTTGATCAATATTTAGACAAATAAGCGGGGGGCTTTGAGGCACTCCCCTCACGACTCAGGTTTTATCCTGTTTTTTACGACTCGGAAAGGGCGTGGAAAGCACCGGCATAACGACCGGCTCAAAAAAAAATACCTGGCGGAAAGGTCTAATTTTCAACGAATATTGATTGTTTTAAAAGACTCCGTGACATGACAGGCCTCGCATTGTTTGCCTAACTGGCCGGCATGAATATCATCTTTTTCATGGCAGCCATGGCAGTTCTCAGGCAGCTCAATTTCATCTTCCACAGGTTCTTTGTGGCAGGCATGACAATCCAGGCCCTCATGTTTACCATCAAGCGGATAGTCGGTCTGTTCTTTGTGGTCAAACTCCCAAACCATCCACTGCGAGGGGCGATGGCAAAGCTCACAATCCTCGCCCAGTTTTTTCTCATGCACATCATCATCTTCATGACAGGAATCGCAAATAACCTTCTGCTCCTTAAATTTGTTAGAGCTATGGCAATCCTCGCAGGTAAGAAAGAGGTGAGATTCATGCAAAGGGAACTTGGTCAGCCCGTGGTCAAATACCACTTTCTCAGTCCAGCCTTTTTCATTGTGGCATGTCTCGCATTTTTCGCCTTCCTGGCCCTCATGTGCATCATCCAGACGATGACATTCTGAACACGTGTCCGGTGTCTTTTCTTCAAATAAAACTTCACGATGACACAAAACACATGCTGTTTTTTTATGCTGTCCTTTTAACGGAAATATGGTGTCTTTTTTATGATCGAAACGTATTTTCACCCAGTTCTTTTCGGTATGACAAACATCACAACGCTTCCCAAAACGTTTTAAATGAACGTCGCTTTTCTCATGGCAACCGACACACGTGGTTTCAACCTCATCCTTAAAGATATGTTTTGTGTGACAGTCCTTACATATCAGGCTTGCATGTCCGCCCTTTAATTCAAACTCTGTATCCTCGTTATGGTCAAATAAAAGTTTCGACCAACGCTCATCCTGATGACAATCATGGCAACGAATCCCTCTATCCCCTTTGTGAACATCATCAAGGTAGTGGCAAAAATAACAATTTCGTGGCGTATCATCATAACGCTCATTAACATGGCAATTATGACAGGCAACATCACGATGAGTATTTTTTAATTTAAACTTTGTTTTCGAATGATCGAACCGCGCAGGCAACCATGCGCCTTCAATATGACAATTTTCACACTTGTCGCCCATACGTTTTTTATGGGGGTCATCTTTTTTGTGACAATCTTTGCAAATACGCTCTGGCTGTCGATAAACACTTATTTTTTTATGGCAGCCACTGCACTCCGCCGACCGATGGGCGCCGCCTAACTTAAATTCAGTTTTGTTATGATCAAACATTTCCGAATCAAGCTGTATAATGTCCGCATCTCTGCCTTTGTGGTCTGTATGACAGGTTCGACACTCTCTATCTTTTATACCTTGAATATTGCCATGGAAGCCCTTTTTCTTTTTTAAATCTTTCTTTATTTCTTTATGGCATTCCATGCACTGTTTGTTTTGTTTGGTTCTATCAAATGACGCATGACACTTATCACATTTTTTCTCAACACGAGCATGCTTGCTGATCACCTCTCCAGGCATAACCAGACTTTCCATTCTTTGCAGGGGACTGAGGTCAGAAAAAACCGGAGGGATATTGAAAAATAATAAACCGAAGACAACCAGAACCCTGGCTGCCATTAAATTTTTTACGCGAATTTGTGTTCGCATGAGATCAATACAAATGCACAGCCAGAACATGCACTGATCCCGAAATAACTAGAATAAAAATAAGAGGGACGTGAAAAATACGCCAACCCACCAGCAAACGTTCATAAAAATGAGACTGTCCAATTCTTACCAGAGCATTAACATGCTCTCGTAAAAACTTCTTTTCGCGTACCAGCTCAGCGCGAAAATACTGTTTATCCCATTTTTCATGTCGGGCGCGATTTTTCAGCAGGTTCGTTAGCTGACGCGCTCCTTCGATATAACACCTGGCTGCCTTGGCACGCAGAGCAAAAAAACGTGCCGGTGCACGAAAAAGAGTTTTAGGAGAGGTTATTGCTGAAGCTGTAAGCATCGAAAGCGCTTTTTCAACCGCATCAATCTCTTCACCTTTGTACTTATGCATAGATTCTGCTAATCGCTCCTCGGTAGTACGAATTGCTATTAACTGTCGATGCAAATGGTAACCAATTCGAGTGTAAATATAACGGCCAAAAATCCCGCTGGCGACAATACACAGCATAGAAATCAACGCTACAGTGCTATTCATTGATTTTAATGTAAAGGAGCTATGCAAAATAATTAAAATTGGCCCAACAACCCCCCCCAACAAATGAACGTAATACCACGTCGATACCCTGCCTAATTTATTAAACAGTTTTATTCGCTTACGCATGGAATACGTTGCGGCAACTAACATTAAAACACCGCCGGTGAGGCCCATGTAATAAACAAAATCACCGTCAGTATGAAAGTATTGCTCTTGCCAGAGTATCCATACTGAAATAATACTAAGGGTTATTGCTGACAGGATTATTAAAACAATGCGTGACTCGGTTCGTGAACGATCATTATTTAAATCTGCAAAGTAATCAGGGTATCGATCGGCAAAAAGAGCTGCTGCTGAAAGATGCATACCAGGGCGAGCAACATGTTCGCCAGGCTCTTCGCGGCCACCTTTTACGCCATTAGCAGAAGAATCATTTGGGGATCCAAATGAAGGCTCCTTTTCAGAGCTTGTAGTTTCGCGCCTGTCTTTCCATTGAACAAAATCTATCACAACAACCCCGCACAACCAGTTACATCTAACATCACTTTCTTTACCACTTCTTTAATCAAAACCGTCTATTCACTGTTTTCACATTTTTGATACTCGAGCTCTATTCGAGCATAGCTTAAATAGGGCTTACCTTCAGGCGCCTGGGCTATCCGCCTGAGTTACCTGCAACAATACCGGCGATGCCTTTTTCAAGTTTCGCTCTACGATTATCGGAAACTGGCATACCTTCAAGCGCTAATTTCCAGCTTTTCTTCGCTGACTGGTGATCCCCCATCCGAATCCAGGCATCCCCAAGATACATCTCCACCAGATATTGTTTAGCATCCGTATCTCCCTGCAACTCCTTCAATATACCAACAGCTTCCTTAAGTTCAGCCTCGTTTTTTCGTTTGCTCAAAATAGAAGCTAGCACCAGTTTTGCTCGGGAGTGATCCGGAAATTGTTTAACTGCAGCGCGAACTTCTTGAAGAGATTTATCAACCAGGCCAAGTTCGTTATATGTCTGCGCTAGCAATAAACGGTTACTAACATTGTTTGGTTCCGCTTTTACCTTGTCTTCCAGGCGCCCCAACAAACTACCCAAATCAGGTGCTGTTAAACGACCATCTGGTTTAGAGCTGGCAGTAGAACCAGGAGCAGGTGAACCAAGGCGCTGAACTATCCTGGGTAATTCCCCGCCCATAACCTGAGATTTTTTGCCTGCCAAATCGCCCGGCAGCGGCATCGCAGCACTAGGGGTATCCATTGAGGGGGCAATTGTTGTTTTGCCTGCCTGGCTGGAACTCATACCCTCTTGCTGTTGAGACTGATCCGTCAACATCAAAAACATGATGACGAATGCAATCACAAGCACAATGCTGGCGGGTTGTCGTATCCAGTTAACGAAAGATTGCTGACTCATAGTGCTTCACTGCTCCTTGATGCTGCCTGGAAAATAGTGCCCGTAATTCATTCTACATAGCTAATTGTTACTAACCTGAGACGCATGCCCGCTCTACTTAATCACCTGGATTAGAGAACAACCAATAGTCCCAGCCGTCGTGCATTATATACGACATACACCTTATCTAAACCCCAGTTACCCCAGTTACCCCAGTTAAACCATTCACACACATATCGGCCGGCATTTCCAAACACAAGAATAGAAGAACAAAAATGCTGGAAACTGGCATGCACTACCCCAGCATTTATAAAACCAGACATAAACCAGTGTCGAGAAAGCACTTCTTTCTCAATATAATCAAGAATCTACATGAAAACAATACATAAACCGGCCGCCAAAAAACAAAACCTATTGCCACCCGAAACTAGTGCTGTTCAATTCAGCGCCAATCAAAACAGGCTCATAGAACACTTAGATAAACCATTAAAATGGAACCATTCCGAAATTTTTCCCACATCCCGCCCTGAGTTATTGAAATTACCTTGAACCAACGATATGGTTAGCTTCCAAGTGACTGATATTGGATAACTTACCCTTACAAGCCGGTTATCCAAATATTGGCAATAAAAACAAAATTAAGCTTATAACTCGTTTACCAGGGATTCTCGGCACGTACCGGGAACTGTGAAAAGAAGGAATTAATGGAACAACAGTCTGGATTTTACTCTGACCTACTTTATTTACTCTCAGTGGCAGGCGCAGAAGACGCCTATAAAATCCTGACGTTTTTGATCCCTATTGGTCTTGCCTGGTATATCTACAGAAAAGTTAAATCCAAACGCGACTTACAAAACCAGGCTTTGTTTCTTGCCGCCAAAGAAGCCGGACTCGGGGATCCCCCTGTTTCACTGCATCCCGTTATTGATCAAAACAGTTGCCTGGGCTGCGCCACCTGCGTAGATGCCTGCCCGGAAGGCAATGTTATTGGCGTCATTCGTGAAAAAGCACAACTGATCAACCCCAGCCACTGTATCGGCCACGGTGCCTGTAAATCGGTCTGCCCCACCGGCGCCATTACCCTGGTATTGGGTAACGAAAAACGCGGCATCGATATTCCCCTGCTGAATTCGAATTTCGAAACCAACGTTCCCGGCCTGTTCATTGCCGGGGAACTGGGAGGAATGGGGCTAATTCGTAATGCTATTGAACAGGGTCGCCAGGCAATGGAAAGTGTGCGCACGCTAATCGGAGGAATGTCGTCAAACGTACCCTACGATGTTGTCATCATCGGTGCCGGACCAGCCGGGTTCTCTGCATCCCTCTGCGCCCACCAGCATGAGTTACGCTACGTCACCCTTGAACAGGAAGACCTGGGGGGCACAGTAGCCCATTTTCCTCGAGGCAAAATAGTGATGACCGCACCGGTACAACTTCCTATTATCGGTCAGGTGAAATTTTCCGAAACCACCAAAGAGGCATTGATAGAATTTTGGAGAAAAGCCGAGCAACGTTCAGGGGTTAAAATCAATTACCAGGATCGCATGGACACTATTGATAAAACCGATGATGGTTTTATCGTGAAAACAGCGACTGCCGAGTATCATACCAAAGCACTTTTATTGGCCATCGGTCGTCGCGGCACCCCGAGAAAGCTCGGAGTTACTGGGGAAGACCAGACAAAAGTAGTGTATCGACTGGCAGACCCTGCGCAATACCGAAACCAGCACGTATTGGTGGTGGGAGGGGGAAATAGCGCCCTCGAAGCCGCCATTTCCATATCAGAAGAACCTGGCACCACGGTGACATTGTCATATCGCAGCAACGCTTTTGCTAAAGCCAACCCCAAAAATGTTGAAAAAATAAACGCGGCTGCTGAAGCGGGGCGCCTTAACCTCCAGCTAAAATCCACCGTTAAACAAATCGATGAAAAACACGTCACCTTAAATCTGGAACACGGTGAATTGAAAATGAAAAATGACGGGGTCATTGTTTGTGCAGGCGGTATATTGCCAACGCCGATGTTGAAAACCCTGGGCGTAGAGATTGAAACCAAACATGGAACTCTTTAATTTAAACCCATCTTACTGACTGCGCGAATTCTTGCTCAGCACCAACAACGACCGGCCCTTAGTTACGCAATTATTAACACGCTACCCTTATTTGAAAGGCGGATCCTTTTTATCAAGTTGGTTGCTAACAATTTCCACGCCCGCTTCCCGCCTACGCATAAACAAAGGCCAAAAAATGATACCAATGGCCAGTGTGGCCGCCACCAAATATGCAATCCAGTCTGGCGGCCGAAAGCTTTCTGTCGTGCCTCCGCCTGACTCACTTTCATTTTCTGTCATAAGCGCCAGGCGCGCCTTTGAATTTTGCAACTTCTCCTCAGCATCTTTTGACCCGAGCATACGTGCATGCTGGTACCACCTGGTGGCTTCACGCAAATCCGAACCTGCTCCCCAGCCATGTTCAAATATTTTTCCCAGACTTAGAGCAGCCTCGGCATTTCCTGCAACAGCTCGTTCCAAATACCAGCTGACCGCTATCGAATTGCCCGCGCTAAAACTCCCTTCCTGATTTGTCAGGTTAGCGAGAAGGTTTTTGGCGACCTGGTGACCATTACCGGCTGCCGCAGATAACCACTTTCTCCCCAGCTTTTCATCACGTCCCGCACTATTGCCATACAACATTGAAATAGCCAAACGATACTGCGCGCTAGCATAACCCTGGTTCGCCGATTTTTTATACCAACCCAGTGCCTTTAATTTATCAACTGGCACTTTAATGCCTAAATCATACATTCGGCCCAAATTATATTGCGCGCTAGACAGCCCTTTCTTTGCCTGTAGGCGAATAGTGGCAAGATTACCCTGTGCCAGCGTACGATTTTCTTTTAGCGATTTTTTTTCTACAAACTCCGGCACAACACTTTCTATTCGTTCAAGTTTCTTTTTCTTTGCCCGAGATGTCTTTTTCGGTACACCGGTTTCCTTTGCTTGCCCCTTATTCGTTCCTGCAACAATCACGCGGGTTTCCCGACGCTCCCTGATAGTCGATTTTTCTTTAGCCTGTTGCTGGACAGTTGATTTTTGTTTGGCGTTATCGATCAATCGGAGAAGAAGACCAGCCGCCTTCGCTTCATCCTGTAAATAAACTTTTCGTACTTTTGTTAGTACACCTTTCTGGTCAAGCGTGTCGGGCACATATTCTTCAAACAGCTGTTCATTCAGTGACTTCGCAAAACCATGGTCCTGTTTTGCTGCTTTACGAATCAAGCTTTCT
>JAUWLO010000007.1 GCA_030613605.1 Gammaproteobacteria bacterium
GCCGCACAGACCGTGCCCTTTGTGCAGGTCACCAATCTGGCTCGGTGTCTGCGGGATCTGAAAGAACGCGGGAGCTGGCTGGTGGGGCTGGATGGTCATGCGGAAGAAACCCTGTTCGATCGTGACCTGAAAGGTCCTCTGGCCATTGTTATGGGGGCTGAAGGGCAGGGTTTACGGCGTCTTTCCAAGGAACATTGCGATTTCCTGGTCAAAATACCCATGGTTGGTAGCGTGGAGAGCCTTAATGTCTCAGTCGCTACCGGCATTTGCCTGTTTGAGGCTCTCAGACAAAGAAATAACTAGTATAAGCGCGGACTTACGTTGCATCTGCCACTGGCTTTCGGTAGAATTCGTCGCTCAAAATTCAATCAATTGATTGTTTTGCAATCCCTTGCTTCACTGCCCGCGGCGCACCGCATGAGCAGGAGGCTTTAACCGAAAGAGGAGTGCTCGTGAGACACTACGAAATCGTGTTTCTGGTCCACCCTGACCAGAGTGATCAGGTTCCCGCCATGATCGAAAAATACAAGGCAACAGTCGAAGCAGATGGCGGCAGCGTCCACCGTTCGGAAGACTGGGGTCGTCGTCAATTGGCTTATTCCATCAATAAAATCAACAAAGCTCACTATGTGCTGATGAATGTTGAGTGCACATCGACTGCTTTGGAAGAACTCGAAACGGCTTTCCGCTTTAATGATGCTGTGATCCGCAACATGGTCATGCGTTGCAAGGCTGCAATTACGGATGCTTCACCTTTGGCCAGGTCCAAGGAAGAGCAAGAACGTGATCGCAGACCTGCACCTGCACCTGCACCAGCTCCTGCGGCTACGGAAGATAGCGCACCTGCAGCGACCGCTGAAAAGGCTGCTCCTGAGTCTGCCGAAGCTTCTACTCCGGAAAGCACCGAGGCCTAGTTGCTGAGTGAAGATGCTGAGTAGCATGCACACATCGAAAAAATATTGAAGAGGATAGGTTATGTCACGTTTTTATCGTCGTAGAAAATATTGCCGCTTTACCGCGGAAGGCGTTAAAGAGATCGATTACAAGGATCTCAATACCCTGAAAGCTTATGTTTCCGAGAATGGAAAAATTGTACCCAGTCGTATTACTGGTACTAAAGCTAGGTATCAGCGTCAGCTGACTTCTGCGATCAAACGCGCTCGCGCATTGGCATTGTTGCCATACACCGACGCACATAAGTAATAGCCTGTCTGGGTATTTTGATACCCGGGGTTTGTGACTAATTGTTGGAAAGAACGCTGGAAAGCAGGAAAACATGAGATGAAATCGCTAGCTTCTTTCATCTTGCGTGGCCCGAGTCAGGCTATCCTGGTCACAGTTGGCACGGGTGTGCTGGCAATGATGATGCCGCCATTGAGCATATTGAGTGGCTCAGCAGTCGCATTAACGACTCTGCGTGCAGGAATGCGTTCCGGTGCGGTGGTGATGTTGGGCAGTACGGCGTTTGTTGCGGTATTGACCTGGTTGTCACTGGGTAATGTGCTGCCCGCGTTAGTGTTTTTGGGTATGTTGTGGTTGCCTTTGTGGGCTTTGGGCTGGGTTTTACGTGAAACCCGCTCATTGGCTTTAACAACAATCACGGCTGGTGTGCTGGGAATCATTGGAATTATCGTCACCTATTTGATTTTGGGCGACGTGACCAGTTGGTGGAAAGAGGTATTAACGGCACTCTTTGAGCCAGCCATGGAGGCCGGGGGCCCGTTGGCCGACCCCGAGCTGGTAGAAAAGGTTTTGGCAGATCTGTCCAAAATAATGACAGGTGTTGCCGCTGCGGGATTCACCTTGAACATGATTATGTGCCTCTATCTGGCGCGCGGTTGGCAGGCTCAACTGTTTAATCCTGGTGGGTTTCGCAGTGAATTTCATGAGCTGCGGTTTGGTTACAAGGCTGCCGTAGTATCGTTGGTGGTGATTGTATTGGCGATGCTGCCAATGGGCGGCATCTCAAATATAGCGACAGAGATTATGATGGTGGTTCTGGGTCTGTACGTTATTCAGGGCCTGGCCATGATCCACGCGATTGTAGCGATTAGGAAAATGCATGTTGCCTGGTTGATTGGGGTGTATATGGTGACATTTTTCATTTTGCCGCAATTGATAGCGGTAGTGGCGCTGCTGGGCCTGGCCGATACCTGGCTGGACTTTCGTCAGCGGGTTAGTACGTTAGGTGCTTCGAATTAAAAGTTTCGAGCGCATAGTTTTTGGATAGTAAAAATCTTAAGACAGCAGTACGCAGTAACTATATTGAAAAAACACGGTTTATAGAATTGAACAATTGGATGTACAGACTGAGGTAAGTGTGATGAATGTTATTCTTTTAGAGAAAGTACAGAATCTGGGTGAATTGGGCGATCAAGTCAGCGTTAAAGCAGGTTATGGACGCAATTTCCTTATCCCTCAGGGCAAGGCAATTACTGCCACCGAAGCGAATGTGGCTCAGCTTGAATCACGCCGCGCAGAGCTGGAAAAGGCCGCTGCCGAGAAGCTCGCTGCTGCCGAGACACGCAAGACTGCTCTGGATGCACTTGAACTTACCATTGCTCATCAGGCTGGTGAGGAGGGCAAACTGTTCGGATCCATTGGAACCATCGAGATTGCCAAGGCGATTACGGATGCCGGTGCAGAAGTGACCAAAGCTGAAGTGCGTTTGTCGGAAGGTGCCTTGCGTCATATTGGCGACTTTGAGATTAACATTGAGCTGCACAGCGATGTGCTTGCCACGGTTAAGCTCAGCGTAGTACCTGAATAAGATCCTGAATAAGGTTCCGAATAAGGTTCCGAATAAGATTAAGACGCTCGCCCTGTTAGGGCGCTGTCTTGATCGGGTAGTGGATACTGCAACGCCGGTGGTGTAACCATTGCCGGCGTTTTTTGTTTCCATCTTTAATTTTAACTTTAACTTCCTGTCTTAACCTCTGATTATTTCAGAACGACTTCCAGTTGTATTTTTTGTCTGCAAATTCCCAACTTTCTTTTCTTACGAGGCTCTATTCGCTCTGTAATTCGGTTAAGATAAACGGACGATGCCAGAGTTAGTTTATCCCCCCAATACGGTCGATGTTGCCACAGAAAATCTGAAGATTGCGCCCCAATCCATTGAGGCTGAGCAATCTGTGATTGGCGGGCTCATGCTCGATAAAAATGCCTGGGATAAAATTGGTGATGTTCTCACAGAAGAGGATTTTTATCGTCGCGACCACCGTTTAATCTTTCGCGCCATTGCCAGCATGTCCACCGTGGGTGATCCATGCGATGTGATAACCCTGTCTGAATGGCTGAATAAGCAGGATTTACTGGAAGACGCGGGCGGCCTTGCCTACCTTGGCACCCTGGCCAAAAACACCCCCAGCGCAGCTAACATCAAAGCCTATGCGGCTATCGTGCGTGAGCGCTCGGTACTGCGCCAGCTTATTTCAGTGGGCAATGAGATCAGTAATAGTGCCTACCAGACGGAGGGACGGAGCACCGAAGAACTGCTGGATGGAGCAGAGCGCGAAGTCTTCAAAATTGCCGAGATGGGAGCCAGGGGCAAAAAAACTGTCATTCCCATCAGGGATCTGCTGACCAAGGCAGTGGATCGTATTGAGACCCTGTTTCAGCAGGACAATCCAATTACCGGTGTGCCCACAGGCTGGACCGATTTCGATGAAAAAACCTCGGGCCTGCAAAAATCAGATCTTATTATCATCGCGGGAAGACCCTCCATGGGTAAAACCAGTTTTGCGATGAATATCGCCGAAAATGCGGCCATCAAAAGCAAATTACCCACGGTCATATTCAGTATGGAAATGCCGGGCGAACAACTGGCGATGCGTATGTTCTCCTCACTGGGCCGAATTGATCAGCACAAAGTGCGTACCGGTAAACTGGATGATGAGGATTGGCCTCGCTTGACCTCGGCAGTGAGTCTGCTGGCCGAGGCGCCAATGTTTATTGATGACACACCAGCACTGTCTCCCAATGAATTGCGTGCCCGTGCCCGCCGTATAAAGCGTGAACACGGTCTGGGGCTGATTATTATTGATTACCTGCAGTTGATGCAGGTGCATGGCACAAAAGAAAACCGTACTAATGAAATTTCAGAAATTTCTCGTTCCCTCAAAGCGCTGGCAAAAGAGCTGGAAGTACCGGTAGTGGCTTTATCACAGTTGAATCGTAGTTTGGAACAACGTCCCAATAAACGCCCCGTAATGTCTGACTTGCGCGAGTCGGGAGCCATCGAGCAGGATGCTGACGTGATTGCCTTTATTTATCGCGATGAAGTTTATAATGAAGATAGCCCTGATAAAGGTATCGCGGAAATTATTATTGCTAAACAACGTAATGGCCCAATTGGTACCACACGGTTAACCTTTATTGGTCAGTACACCCGTTTCGAAAATTATGTTCATGACTTCTATTCGGATGATGATTCATATTCGCCATCGGGCGCCTCCTAGTATGGTGCAAAATGGTATGGTGCGAAATAGTATGGTACGAAATTGTAAGGTACGAAGGGCATGCCACGTGCGGCCCGTGCCGGCATCAATCTCCGCGCCCTGCACCCTAATCTGCAACGAGCTAAAGCAGCGGCGCCACGATCCCAACAATTTTCTGTCATTAAAGCCAATGGTTATGGCCACGGTCTGGTGCCTGTCGCGCAGGCGTTAAAAGAATCTAATGGTTTTGGTGTTGCCAGTGTTGAAGAAGCGCTGGAGTTAAAAGCTGCAGGGATTACGCAACCCATCTTATTGCTCGAAGGTTTTTTTCACGCCGACGAGCTTGAACAAATTCAGCAATATGATCTTCAGATCGTAGTTCATCATGAACAGCAACTTGCTGCACTGGAAACATTGTCAGCTAAAAATATTTCTCACCAAAAACCCATTACCGTCTGGTTAAAAATCGATACCGGTATGCATCGTCTGGGATTTGAAACTGACGTGGCTCCAGAAATGGTTCAGCGTTTAATGGCCTGTGATGTTGTGAACAAACCCTTGCGACTGATGACGCATCTTGCAAGTGCAGATGATATGCGCAATAAAGCCACGCAACAGCAAATAGAATCATTCAAAACCATTTCATTTGATGAGAATACAGAAAAGAATATTGAGCGCAGTGTTGCCAACTCGGCAGGCATTCTTGGCTGGATGGGAAGTTATAGCGACATATCTCGCCCCGGAATTTTGCTTTATGGTGTGTCACCATTTCTAAATGAGGCTGGTTCAGATAGAGGGTTGCTGCCAGTCATGACGTTACGCAGCGAACTCATTGCCATTAAACAATGCAAGCAGGGTGATGCGGTAGGTTACGGCGGAGAATGGGTGTGCCCGGAAAACATGCTAGTTGGTGTTGTCGGTATTGGCTATGGGGATGGATATCCCCGACACGCTAAAGCGGGAACCCCCGTGCTGGTCGACGGTAAGCGAGTGCCTTTGGTGGGGCGTGTCTCCATGGATATGATTTGTGTTGATTTGCGTGAATGCCCAGAAGCACAGGTCGGTAGTGATGTAATTCTGTGGGGTGAAGGGTTGCCGGCTGAAGAGGTCGCAGAGTCTGCTTCGACCATCGCCTATGATTTATTTTGTGGCGTTACTTCACGAGTGCCTCGTGAATATGTGTCCGACAGTAGTCAGGGTGAAAGCATAGAAGGTGAAAGCAGCGGCGGTAACTATAATGGTGGTAACCACAGTGGCTAAAGTTAAAGTTGCTTATGTCTGTGGGGATTGTGGCTCAGATTTTCCCAAGTGGCAGGGACGTTGCGATGATTGTGGTGCCTGGAATACGCTGAGTGAATTTCGTACCGGTAATGTAGGCGCTAAAAAAAGTGGTAGCCAGTTCAAAGGCTACGCGGGCAGTTTATCTGAAGTACAAACATTGGGAGACATTGATCTTACCAATGTCCCGCGATTGAGTTCCGGTGTGGAAGAGTTTGACAGAGTATTGGGCGGCGGCATGGTGCCAGGCTCGGCGATTCTTATTGGTGGCCATCCCGGGGCAGGTAAAAGCACCTTGTTGTTACAGGTATTGTGCCGCATGGCGAAATCACAGTCCGCACTTTATGTGACTGGTGAAGAATCCTTGCAACAGGTGGCGATGCGCGCACAGCGATTGAGTCTGCCCATGGATAGTTTGCAAATGCTCAGTGAAACCAGCGTTGAAGCCATATGCGCCGTCGCTGAAAACCAACATCCAAAACTTATTGTGATTGATTCCATTCAGGTTGTTAGGCAGGAAGATGTGCAGTCGGCTCCGGGCAGTGTTGCACAGGTACGAGAATGCGCTGCTTATTTGATACGTTATGCAAAACTAACCAATACAATCTTGATCCTGGTGGGACATGTCACCAAAGATGGGTCTCTTGCCGGTCCTAAAGTGCTAGAGCACATGATTGATTGTTCGGTGATGCTAGAAAGTTCAACGGATAATCGTTATCGTACCTTGCGTGGTGTGAAAAATCGTTTTGGTGCCGTAAATGAGATCGGCGTTTTTGCAATGACAGAAAAGGGCCTGCGTGAAGTTAAAAACCCATCGGCTATTTTTCTATCACGCGCCACGGAGCCTGCCGCAGGCAGTGTGGTGATGGTGGTGTGGGAAGGGACGCGCCCGATTCTTATTGAATTGCAGGCATTGGTGGACGACAGTCAATTTGGCAATCCGCGTCGGTTAGCGGTTGGTGTTGATCAAAACCGTTTATCTATGTTGTTAGCGGTGCTGCATCGTCATGGCGGCATTCAGGTGGGTGACCAGGATGTCTTTGTGAATGTGGTTGGTGGCGTCAAGGTGATGGAAACCAGCGCAGACTTAACGCAACTGTTAGCCATTGTATCCAGTTTACGTGATCGGCCGCTTGCATCTGACCTGGTGGTGTTTGGTGAGGTAGGCCTGTCTGGCGAGATCCGGCCGGTTCCCAGTGGTCAGGAACGTTTAAATTCTGCCGTTAAGCACGGCTTTAAGCGCGCCATTGTACCGCAAGCCAATGTGCCTAAAAATGGAATCAAGGGAATGGAAATTGTTGGAGTGTCTACTTTAGCTGCGGCGCTAGCGGCTGTTGAATAATTCTTCTTGCCGAAAAACTATTTGTTGCCAGGAATTGTTGCTAGGAATTGCTGCTGATTAGTTCGGACAATTCGCGGTATAAAATATCAGGATCGCCAATATTCAGTTCTATGAGCCGGCGTAGGTGAGAAACGCTATCAAGATCTATATGTTCGCACCGGAAACCAACCTGCATTTCACCAATATGCGTAATGGAAACTTCCATACGAATAACCGCTTCTTCGTTATCTGCAAATATCTCCGTTAAGTAGTGGTCACCAACTTCAGCTTCCCATATTCTAGGTACCGTTAGAAGCAGGCCCTTCAGTGAGATATCAATAAGTTTGCTTTTCCATAGCCCTTTGTCATTGATGAGACGGACTTCCGTATCAAACTCGATACGAGAAAATCGGCGCATATTTTGATTTGTATCTTTCATTGGGTATCACATCATTCCTGTAACGTGTGTGCCTGTTATTATCGAGGTCAACTGTGGTTAGGGTCTAAAACAGTTAGAGTCTAAAACGGTTAGGGCTTAAAACAGCCCATATCATTAGCAAATCCCACTGGGCCTGAATAATGTATTTTAATTTCGGACAGTGTTTCTTTCTCACGCCCAAGCGTACGACGCATCCGATGCGATAGTATCAGTTGTTTCACTTTCGCCTGCGCGGCTATCTCCCCTATAACAACAGGAGGCATGTGAAGGTTTCGCTCAACTCCGCGTGCACCCTTTGGCACGGCATTGTGTGCAATTAACAGGTCGGCATTTTTGGCGAGAATCGGTAACGTCTTAAAATCTCCATTCATGTCTCCACTAAAAATCATCGACTTGTTTCCAATATCAATACGCCAGGCAAGGGCAGGTAATGGGCCATGGTGTACCGATATAGCGCGAACATTTATATCAGGCCCAGAAAATGCGGATTGTATCTTTTTGTTTTCAACATCAAGAATTACTGGTTGCAACCGGTAACCATTTCGACGTCCGTCGTCCATAAAGTCAGCCAGGTAACGAAATGCTCCTTCAATATCAAATAATGACTCCAGAAAATCTGTGGTATCGGGCATCCAGTGGCTGCCAGAAGGCCCATAAACGGGTAAATCTTTTTTGCGGTCATCAAAAAAGGAAGATTTGATCAATGCGGGTAAGTCGGCACTATGATCAACATGGAAGTGCGAGAAAAGAATGGTGTCCAGGTCTTCAAAATTTGCGCCACTGCGGCCAAAGTTATCACTACTGCCTCCGCCCACATCGACCAATACTCGTGCCTTACCATTGTGCCAGATAAGATAACTGCTGGAGGCTCGGCCATCACCCACTTCAGGGCCCCCCGAGCCTAAAACCTGAATATAGGTGCCATCCGATGGGCAACTCGTATTGGCCGCCTGTAACAGGGGGGAGGTCGCAACAGAGAGCAACGCAAGCAAAGAGCTAAAAAAGCAATTTCTGGAAACCATACGCAAAGTCTACCATCGCTGGCACGAGCGTACGCAAATTCCAGACTAAATTTGACGATAATGGGTAATATACGGATGGCTGAAAAATGACGTATGTTGTTGGAACTATTACATACTTTGAGCACCTAACGCATGGTATATTGGCAATTCGTAGAAATAATGCTTTTCTCAATACAAAGAAAAACACAAAGAAAAATTAAACAATATGGGACGTAACTCCAAACTACTGTTACCCGCAGTCATTATTCTTGTTGGAATTGTCATTGCCTGGCTACTGTTGGTTAATAGCCCAAAAGTTAAGCGCAAGGCTATCGTCAGTCTGCCGCCATTGGTGAAGTTTGTTGAGATTAAGCCAGAGGATGTCCGCATTCCCGTTTTTACCCAGGGCACTGTAAAACCACGTACCAGTATTAATTTGTCTGCTGAAGTTACCGGCCGCATTGTCGATGTTTCCCCCGCATTTTCTAACGGCAGCTTTTTTAAGAAAGATGATGTGTTGTTGCACATTAATCCCAGTGATTATCAGCTGGCGATTACCAAAGCCGAGGCTCTGGTGGCTAGCGCAAAACAACAGTTAGCGCGAGCCGAAGCGGAGTACAGACAGAAGCTTGAAGAATATAAAGGTATTACACGTTCAAAAGTGAGTGATTACGCTCTACGAAAACCACAATACGAAGAAGCAAAGGCAAACCTCAAGTCAGCAGGAGCCGATCTTGATCTTGCCAGAGTGCAGCTGGCGCGTTGTACGATCAAGGCCCCTTTTGATGGGCGAGTTGTTACCAAGAAGGCCGATGTTGGTCAATATGTCTTGCTCGGCGTGGTGGTGGCTGAAATTTATTCTACCGATGCGGCTGAAGTAAGACTTCCCGTTTCACAGGCGCAAATTAATTTACTGGCCTTGCCTGTAAATTTTGGTTCGCAAAGTGGCGAACCACTAACTAAAGTTAAATTAACAGGGCTGACAGCCGGACAGGCTCATAGCTGGTCCAGTGAAATTGTACGTACCGAAGCGGTAATCGATGAGCGAAACCGGTTGCAGTATGTGGTTGCGCAAGTGATTGACCCTTATGGCCTTCATTCTGATTCTGGTGATAGACCTGTTCTCAATACAGGGCTGTTTGTTGAAGCAGAAATTGAAGGGAAATTATTGAAAAATGTGTATGTGCTGCCGCGCCTGGCGATACACAATAACAATACAGTGTGGGTATTGAACACAAAAAAACGCTTAAGTATCCGTCGTGTGAGTATTTTACACAGGGGTGAATATAAAGCATACGTTAAGCAAGAAACGACTCAGGGTATAAAAGGAACAGGCCTTGAATATGACGGGTTATTGCCAGGTGACAGAGTTATTATCAGTCCGCTGGATGCTGTGGTTGATGGAATGCAATTACGGATTGAATCACCGATAACCGCTCCATCGTTAGTCGGCAAATAGTGACGTGAACAGACTTATTGCCTGGTTTGCCGCCAACAGTGTTGCTGCCAACCTGTTGATGCTATTTATTATTGTCGCAGGTTTAATGTCTCTATCGGATATCCGTAAAGAAACATTCCCCTCTATCCCATTAGATTCGGTTACGGTTACGGTAACTTACCCGGGGGCATCACCGGCAGAAGTGGAACAATCCGTGTGCACACGTATTGAAGAAGCTATTTTTGATATTCAGGGTATAGAGGAGCTCAATACCACTGCCAGTGAAAACATTTGTAGTGTCAGCGTAACAACACAAAAAGGCTTTGAAACGAATGATTTGTACAATCAGATCAAGACTCGTGTTGATGGCATAATCAGTTTCCCCGTCGAAATAGAAGAACCCAGGATATCAGCCAATACCACTCGTCGTAATACGGTGCTCAACCTTATTCTTTCCGGTTCAGCAGATGAATTAACACTCAAAAGACTGGCAGACAAACTTCGTGATGAATTACTGGAATTGCCATCGGTTACTCAGGTTGAGCAGTTTAATGTCAAACCCTATGAAATTTCCATTGAAGTAACCGACCGATCATTACGTGCTTATGATCTTACCTTTTCTGAATTAGCCGACACGGTACGCAGGGCATCTCTGGATTTAGCCGGTGGTGTGATTAAAACCACCGGCGGTGATATTTTATTAAGAACCCAGGGGCAGTTGCGTGAAGGGGAACAATTCAGTGCCATTCCCTTGCGTGCCCAGCCCGATGGTACTTATGTCACCGTGGGTGAAGTAGCCAATGTTATTGATGGCCTTGAGCAGGCTGACATGGAAGGTCAGTTTAATGGCAAGTCAGCCGTATTGATAACCGTTTTCCGAGTTGGCGAACAAAGTGTGCTGGATGTCAGCGCAGAAGTTAAGGCGTATATGGCCAGAGCAAGGAATTCGCTACCTGAAGGGATTGCGTTAAACATCTGGCAGGATCGTTCAAAGATGTTTGAAGACCGTCTTAATCTTCTGGTGCGCAGCGCTTTTGTGGGGCTGACGTTAGTATTTGCATTGCTGGTTTTATTTCTCAGGTTACGATTAGCAGTGTGGGTGAGTGTGGGTATTGCTGTGTCATTTATGGGCGCATTATTCATGTTACCTCTTTTCGGTAGCTCCATTAATATGATATCCATGTTCGCCTTTGTATTGGTTCTGGGTATCGTGGTGGATGATGCCATTATCGTGGGCGAAAGAATTTTTACCCAGCACCGTCAGGGAATATTCGGTTTGCAGGCGGCTATCAATGGAGCACAGGAAGTATCCAAGCCCGTTGTGTTTGCTGTGTTAACCACTGTTATTGCCTTTCTTCCCATATTTTTTCTACCAGGCATTGAAGGGAAGATATGGCAAATTATTTCCATCGTGGTGATTTGCACGTTGGCCTTTTCATTGATTGAATCAATGTTAATACTGCCGTCGCATTTGTCTCATATTGACAGTACTGCAAAATCACGTTTTGCCTTTTTAAATTATATGTCAGCCAAACAGGAGGCCTTTGTTGATGGTGTTGAGAAATTCATTTTTGAAAAATACAGACCATTTTTATCCCTTGTGCTGAGTTGGCGTTATGCTGCGGTAGCGGTGTTCGTGGCCATGTTCATGGTTTTTGTTGTACTGGTGAAAGGGGGCTGGATACCCATGGTGTTTTTTCCCAAAGTGGAAGGCGACATGGTTACGGGTAGTGTGCGTTTTGCCCAGGGAACACATGTGGATGTTACCCGGGAAGCAGTTGATCGTATGCAGCTTGCAGCAGATTCATTACGTGCAGAGCTAATGAATGAAGTCCACGTTGATCAATTTAACGGAATCGTTAATGCGCTGGGTAGCCAACCAATGAGTCGCACGGGTATTCGGGGGGGGCACGTAGGCGAAGTGGCGATTGAATTAGTGCCAGCCGAGAATCGGCTGGTCTCCAATGAGATTATTATGCGACGTTGGCGCGAAAAAATTGGTCAAATACCAGAATCTCTTGAGTTAAGCTTTAATTCCAGCATTACCCATCGTGGTGCGGATATTGATATTCAACTGGCTGGCAATGATCTGCAGGAGTTGAATCGGGCCGCCAATCGTTTAAAAGAACAGCTCAGTGGTTATCCGGGTATTTTCGATGTGCGAAATTCTTTTGAATCCGGCAAGCGAGAGCTGCGCCTGCAACTAAAACCCTATGCGGAAACCATGGGTATTACGTATAGCGAATTAGCTCGCCAGGTGCGGCAGGCCTTTTATGGTGAAGTGGCGCAACGCATTCAACGTAATAAGGATGAAGTTAAAGTGTTTGTGCGTTACACCGAAAGTGAAAGGCGTTCGGTGTATTCGCTGGAGCACATGACGGTAAAGTTACCCGATGGACTGGAAGTTCCTTTATCCACTGTGGCTAATATAACTTACGACCGTAGCCCTAGCCAGATCAAACGGATTGATCGTAAACGTATTGTTCGGGTGACGGCACATGTGGATTCAGGAAAGACCACCGCGAACAATGTGATGGCCGATCTGAAAGTGAGTTTTCTACCAGGCTTAGAGAAAAGTTTTAAAGATGTGACGTGGAACCCTTCCGGTCGACAAAAAAACAAGGGTGAACTCATCAGTTCCATGGTCAATGGTTTTTACATGGCGATCATGGGCATATTCGCCATCCTCGCAGTTTCGTTCCGTTCTTATGTGCAACCGATCATTGTCGTCAGTGCCATTCCTTTCGGGTTAATCGGCGCAATATTTGGTCACGCCCTGTTGGGAATCGATATCAGTTTGTTATCCCTGTGTGGAATGATCGCCGTTTCCGGTGTGGTGGTGAACGATAATCTGGTGCTGGTGGATTTTATCAACCGCGCGAGGGATAGAGGGCTGGATGTGGCGCAGGCCATTAGTGAAGCAGGGGTGGCACGCTTTCGACCCATATTGCTGACATCACTCACTACTTTTGCAGGGCTGACACCTCTGATGCTGGAAAAAAGTGTACAGGCTCAGTTTCTTATACCCATGGCGGTATCGCTGGCTTTTGGGGTGATGTTTGCGACGACAGTAAGCTTATTGCTAACGCCTTCTGCATATCATATTTTGGAAGATATTAAGAGCCTGCTTAAACAATGAGTTTTTTGGAGATATGAGTTAACTATCCAGACCATCAATTGATATGTGAAGGTATTAATTAAACCTTTTTAGCGTATTTTCCTCCATGGTAATCAAAAAATACCTGTCTGAGTTCCTTATTTTACGACCATAAATTCACAATAGCCCTACAGTAATGCAGGGAGTTGCACGCTTCTTCTATCTAGATCCACCCCGCAAGTTATGAAATTCGAGATGTAAATCACATTATTGTGTTTAGGTATCACGTTTTTTGCCGATATATCTGAGCATGTAGCTTTAAAATCAATTAGTTACTTAATTATTTTACATTTTTATGGAAGAAAGCCACGACAGGCTTCAATGAAGATTTAGCTCGTGAAATTCATCAAATGTGCGAAATCTGGAAAATCAGTAGTAATGAGTAATTTGTAGCATATAGAGGTGTCCCGATTTGAATATTATTACTATAAAAAACATTTTTAGCAGGCTATTTGCCACCCATATATTGATTTCTCTTTGTATGCTGTTGATGCTTGGCCTTGCTAATGCGGAACTGGTTACCAAGGAACAGATCAAAGGACTTGATGAACAGGTACAGGACATTAAAAAAGATGTTCTTGGTATATCCACTGAACTTAATTTGCTTGAAGAGAAATTATTATTCCCATCTAGTACTCAAATTTCCATATTTTTTTCATTGGAAGGTAACACTAGTTTTCAGCCAGATGCCATCAAAGTAGATTTAGACAGTAAAAATGTTGCTCACCATATCTATACGTTCAAAGAAGTTTCGGCTTTGCAGAAGCATGGGGTGCAACATATTTATACTGGCAATATTCGAACAGGTGAGCATAGTCTGCAAGTCAGTGTCATCGGCAAGGATGGCGGCAGTAAAAAAACAGATATTGCTTCACATTCGATAACCAAAGGCGTCGGCCCGCAATTTGTAGAAATCAGATTGACGGGCGCGGGTGTTAAATTCAGAAATTGGTGAGATTGTGTTGCGTCATACATTAATCACCATACTCACATTATTCTTCACCTGTAACGTGATGTCTGCTGCTGCGGGGAGCATTGTCAAAGACAGTGTCCAGGCTGGTGGCGAATTGAAAGATCTGTATTTCGGGGAAGCATTATTTCACGCTTCACAGAAGAGGTACTTTGATGCCATCTCCAGGCTAGATACTGAGCTGGCTCAATATTATGGCTTAGATGAACCCAGTCTTAATTCTCTTTATTATCACATTGATAATGCCGAATTCTCGGTAGGTGATTTCGAATTATATTACCGTATGCATAATCGTGCAGGCCGTGCAATAAAAGCAGTAATTGAGGGAAATGTTGAAGAAAAAGTTCGTAATGAGGCGATCTACCGTTTAGCAAAAATTTATTACCAGAAGCAGCAACCACTCAATGCATTAAATACAATAGAAAAACTGAATGGTGAAGTTCCGGAAAAACTTCGATATGAAGAACCATTTTTACGCGCTCAAATATATATTGCCACCGGGAAATTTTCCAATGCCATAAAATTACTGAAGGGCATTGAAGGTGCGGATGGTTTTAAAGCGTATGCCGGTTATAACCTGGGTGTTGCCCTTTTTCAAAATGGTAACGAAGAAGAGGGTATAGCACAACTGAATAAAGTGGGGCTAATTACTTCCGGAGACGACAGGGTTCTGGCCATGCGTGACAAGGCCAATCTGGTGCTGGGATTCAGGTTGCTGGAAGCGGAAAAACCTTCCCTTGCCAAACAATATTTGCAACGTGTCAGGCTTAAAGGGCCCTTCTCCAGCAAAGCCCTGTTGGGGTCAGGTTGGGCTGCTGCTGCTACAGGGTCATATGATCGTGCCCTGGTGCCCTGGACAATGTTGGCCACACGTAACATCACAAATAGATCGGTACAGGAAGTTTTATTGGGTGTGCCTTATGCTTATGGAAAGCTGAAAATCTATGGTAAAGCAGCCATTTTATACGGTCAGGCGCTGGAAACTTATAGTAAAGAAATTGAGCGTCTTGATGCTTCGGTGACCAGCATTCGTCAAGGTAAATTTCTTGAAGCAGTTATACGCGAAGAATTAAAAAAAGACACAAACTGGCTTATAAACCTTAGAAATTTACCGGATACTCCCGAAACTCATTATCTTGCCGAAATGATGGCTTCACATGATTTTCAGGAGTCTCTGAAAAATTATTTTGATCTCTCCGAATTACAAAAGCGACTGGATCATTGGGGTAATTATCTGTCTGCTTATGACGAAATTATAAAAATCCGCGCTGCTTATTACGAACCCCTGCTGCCAGTAATCGGAACACAGTTCAGGGCCCTGGACTCAAAAATGAAACTGAGGACAGAGCAACGCGATAAGCTGGATAAACGATTAAAGAAAATGCTTGTGTCACCACGACCGGATTTTTTAACCACAGTGGATGAACGAATTGTCCTTCAACAGATCGATCAAATTAAAAATAAGTTAGAAAAGCAGGGATTGCTTGATGTTAGGGCTTTACATCGAATTACTAGATTGAAGGGGGTTATCACCTGGAACGTCAACACTCAATATCATGATCGATTCACGAAAGCTGTAGAACATTTGCGTGAACTGGATGAGCATATTGATAAGTTAAATGAAAATTACCGCAGTTTTGTGCGCACACGCCAGGCAGCAACCCAGAGTTATAGAGGATATGACAAACAGATACAGCGTTTACGTATCAAAATACGCAGCGCGGTGGGTAAAGTTAAAGTATTGATGGCCAGGCAGGGGAATTTGATAGAAGTGATGGCGGTTAATGAGCTTGAGAATAGACGTAGACGTCTTGAGGAATACCAGGTCAAGGCACGTTTTGCTATGGCGGAAAGCTATGATCGAGCAACAAAAAAACAACAGGAACAGCAAATTAGGGTAGAGCGGGAGAAGAAAAAAAAGGCCGATCAGGAACAGAATAAAGAGAATAATGAAAAATGACTCTGAAAAAATCGGCCATTATTTTGTTTTCTTTTTTATTATCCTCATGCGCGATGAATGGTGGACAAGGGACAATTGCTGAACTTGATAAGGTCAATATTGAGCTTAAGGACACCAATATTGAGGGTGGCCTTGAGAAGGCGATGCAAGGTTACCAAAAATTTCTTGAGCAGACTTCTGAGTCTGATTTGACACCAGAGGCTATGCGCCGACTTGCAGATCTTAAGATTGAAAGGGAATACGGTGCTATCGTCGCAGAGAAATCGCCTGAGAACAATATGCCTTCTGACAACGCGGGAGCGTTAACAACATCTCCTCCTGAAGTAAGCACCAAAGCAGTATCAGTATTAGATACCCCGAATGGGAATAATGAGTTGGGGAACCGTGTAACGGGGATACCTCCCATGGTATCCAGTGAGGAATCGGAAAAGGATTTTGAAAACCGCTCAACCAGGCAGGAAAAGACTGAATCTGCAGCCAAAAATGAAAAACTGCAATTGCCGAAGGGTGAAGCGGGGGCAGATTTACAAAATGCAGGTGCTGAAGAAGCCATCAGATTGTACAAAAAACTTCTTAAAAAATATCCAATGTATGAACGTAATGATCAGGTGCTTTATCAACTATCCAGAGCATATGAAGAGATAGGTCAGGTGGATGAGGCTATACGGATTATAAATCGACTAGTCAAAACATTTCCGAAATCACGGTATACCGATGAAGCGCAATTTCGACGTGGCGAATATTATTTTACCCGGAAGAAGTACCTGGATGCAGAAGAAGCTTATGGCGAAGTTCTAAAATTTGGTGTTGGAACTGTTTATTATGAACGGGCATTGTATAAAAATGGATGGACATTTTATAAGCAGGAGTTATATGACGATGCATTGATACAATTCTTTACATTGCTGGATTACAAGGTCTCAGTTGGTTTTGATTTTGACAACACTAAAGACGATATAGAAAAAAAGCGTATTGGAGATGCCTTCAGGGTGGTAAGTCTCAGCTTTTCTAATCTTGGCGGTGCTGAATCAGTACAGGAATACTTCAGGAAACACGGTTCTCGCGGTTACGAAGATAATATATACAGTCATTTAGCCGAGTTTTATTTTTCAAAGCGTCGATATAGTGATGCTGCTACTACCTTTAATACATTTATAAAAGAAAACCCATTTCATAAGAAGTCACCGCATTTCAGTATGCGAATTATAGATATATATATGAAGGGTGGTTTCCCGCGTCTAGTCATAGAAGCGAAAAAACAATTCGCATCTACTTATGGGTTAGATGCGGACTATTGGAGTTATTTCAACCAGTCAGAGTACCCAGAAGTTGTGGGTTATCTTAAGACTAACCTGGTGGATCTGGCGAATCATTATCATTCTTTATACCAGAACAAGAGATTTAAAAAAGATAAACCAAAAAATTATGCTGAGGCATCACATTGGTATCGGGAGTTCTTGAAATCCTTCCCTAAAGATAAGCAATCCTCCGGCATAAATTACCAGTTGGCAGATTTACTGCTTGAAAACAAAGATTATAAACTTGCAGCGATTGAATATGAGCGTAGTGCTTATGATTATCCTGTTAACGAAAAATCGTCAAAGGCAGCCTATGCAGCGGTTTTTGCTTATCGTGAGCATCTGAAAAAAGCGCCCATACCTCAAATTAAAAATATTAAACGAGAAATAATTCGTATTTCCTTGCGGATGGTTGATACGTATCCAAAACATAAAAAAGCGACCATTGTTCTTGGTGCTGCAGTAGACGACCTGTTTAACATGCGTGATTATGTCCTTGCCGTGAAAATAGGTCGACGATTAATTAAGGAATTCCCGGAAGCAAAAGAAAAAATAAGACGTGGCGCCTGGTTAGTTGTAGCGCATTCTTCCTATGAAATTGAACAATACTCTGATGCAGAACTGGCATATGCCGAAGTATTAACTCTCACGCTAGATGGAGACAAGACTCGAAAATCGCTAGTGGACAACCTGGCAGCATCTATATACAAGCAGGGTGAGAAAGCTAAAGAAAAAGAAGATTATAAGACTGCTGTTAGGCACTTTCTTCGTATTGCAGAATCGGCACCGACTTCAAAAATCAGACCAACAGCAGAATACGATGCTGCTGCAGTGTTGATCCAGATTGTAGATCTGGAGAAAGCCGCAACAGTATTATTGTCATTCAGAATGAGTTTTCCAGGCCACAAACTACAGAATGATGTGACCAAGAAGATCGCCCATGTATATAAGGAATTAAGAAAATACACACTGGCGGCAAAAGAATTTGAACAAATTGCAGCAGAAGGAAAAGATGAAGAATTAATCCGTGAAGCCATGCTGGAAGCAGCAGATCTGTATGAGAAAGCAAAAGACACAAACAACTCGTTAAGGGTGTACAAACAGTTTGTCGTGAAATTTCCAGAACCCCTCGAGTTCGCCCTTGAGACACATTACAAAATTGCAATGATTTATAAATCTCGCAATGAATTGCGTCTCTATCGTAAGACGCTCAAACATATTATTACGACAGATGCAAAAGCTGGTGGCAGCCGTACTGATCGTACCCGTTATTTAGCTGCACAATCTTCGCTAGTAATTATTGAACCCAGGTACAAAAATCATATTGGAATTAAGCTAAGTAATCCATTGAAAAAGAGTTTACCCAAAAAGCAAAAGAGCATGAAGTCTCTGGTTAAAAGCTACGCAAAACTGGTGGACTATAAAGTTGCTGATGTAACGGCAGCATCCACCTATTACATCGCAGAAATATACAGCGACTTTGGTAAAGCATTGCTTGAATCAGAAAAACCGGAAAATCTAACCACAGTAGAGCTGGAAGAGTTTGATTTAATGGTAGAAGAGCAGGCGTATCCATTTGAAGAAAGGGCAATAAGTACACATGAGAAAAATATTGAGTTGCTTACGATTGGTATTTACAGCCCGTGGATTGATCGAAGCATCGAAATACTGGCCAAACTATTGCCTGGCCGATACGGGAAACCGGAAGCGAGCACAAGTTATATCACAAAAATTGATAACTATATCTATCGCTACCCACGTTCACCCAGGGATGAGGCCAGCACGGGATACATCATAAACCTGGATTATTTTAGACATACGTCACAAAACGGTTCTAGTGACCATCAGCAATCCAGCACTACTGCCGATATTTATATACAGAAAAGCATGGTTGACGGGAAAACGGACCCCAAAGAAACGCTCGAAAATATAACGGGATCAGAGCAGATGGAAGAGGATAGTGCTGCGCCCGATGTAACACCGGAAGAAACAATGGGTCAATCAACTGAGATTGAGGCAACAGTCGATCCTGCGGGTATTAATGATGCCGAGCCTGCAAATAAAGTTGTGGAAGATGAGCCCGGAAAGGTTGAGTTGCAGGATGCTCCGGCACAAATAAATATTGAACAACCAGTGACAGAAGGATCTTTACCCGCTGCCGAAGCCAATACACTGCCGGCAGAAAATGCAGAGAAAGTAAATTAGGAATCATGTATAAAAAAGTTGGATGATCATTTGAAGCATATGAAATAAATGAAAATATTGGAATTAAATTGAAAAGTAAATATAAATCCATGTCAATCCAAATGAATATATTGCGATTATTAATCGTCGGCACATTAATGATTTTTATTTCCGGTTGTGTAACAACGGGCGAAAAAAAATCAGATGAAATTAAAACCGTAAATAAAAATAGTTGTGCTACTCCAAGTGTGAAAAGTAACACAAAAGGACAGGAGTTCGAAGCTACACAGATCAGGTGTTTGCCTGGTGGTGCTATTGAGGTTACAGAAAATTATGGTGTTGATCCAGAAATAAGAGATGAGTTCGACAGAGCAGTAGTTTTGCTAAGCGAAGAAAACTACCCTGAAGCGATTATGCTGCTGAAAGCAGTGAGCGGAAAGACCAGCAAGTTCAGTGCTCCTCATATTAACCTTGGAATTGCTTACGCTAAAACAGATGAGATGAAAAAAGCAGAAGAAAGTTTAAAAAAGGCCCTTGAGATTAACAGCCGACACCCGGTCGCCATCAATGAGCTTGGTCTTGTTTATCGAAAAACAGGTCGTTATGAAGAGGCACGTAAACTTTACGAAACAGTGTTGAGTATGTATCCGGATTTTATGCCCGCACATAAAAACCTGGGTGTGTTGTGTGACATCTATACACAGGATTTGGATTGTGCCTATGAGCAATATCAGCAATATTTAAAAATTATCCCAGATGATGAAAAAGTCAAAATGTGGGTTGCAGATGTCAAGAATAGAATGTAGTTCGAGATATCAGGACGATATATGAAAATTACAGTTGTAAAAGTCGGCATAATTTTTCTATTTATTGTGCTTGCGCTACCAACGGTTGCAGAAGAAGAAGCAAAGGAGCTGTCTGGTATTTCTATCGTGGGCAATAAGGAAGCGCCAAAATCGCTTTTTATTGTTCCCTGGAAGAGTTCTGATCTTGGTGTAGAAACAGGCCTTACTTCGAGGCTGTTGAACGAAAAAATGGAAGCAGTTGATAAAGTGGTATTTGAGCGTGAGCTGGAATTTTATTCCGCAATAGAATCAAGATAATCGCTGCTGGAAGCCCACTATTTGAAGTGTAATGAAGTAATGATTGATGAGGAATAAGTTATGAATGCAATGATAAGTTTTTTTCAGACCGGCGGACTTTTTATGTACCCAATTTTGATTGTGTTCACAATTGGGATAGCAATTGCTATCGAACGTTATCTGAAGCTAATGACTGTACAAAAGGCAAATAATACGATGTGGGATAAACTGCATCCAATTATGGTCGAAGGAGATTTTGATACAGCCAGAGAGTTAACCAAGGACGATAAAACCACAATAAGCCAATTGCTTACTGCAGGCCTGGAAATGCAGGGAACGGTACGACGCCGGGAAGATATTGAAATTGCTATGGAAGAGACCATGATGGAAATCATTCCACAACTTGAAAAGCGTACGCCGTATGTGGCGCTGTTTTCAAATATTTCAACATTACTGGGTTTGCTCGGAACGATTATGGGTTTGATTGAGGCATTTACTGCGGTTGCAAATGCGGATCCGGCAGAAAAAGCGGATTTATTATCAGCCAGTATTTCGGTTGCAATGAATACAACTGCTTTTGGTCTCATGGCGGGTATCCCATTGCTTATCACTTATGTAGTACTGACGGCGAAGACTGGCGGGATTGTCGATAGCCTGGAAATGGCCTCGGTAAAAACCTTGAGCAGCATTTCAAGAAATGCCAAGCGTCGGAGAAGTGCTGAGGCCGAATAGTTCGGTCAACGAAGTTAAATCAACAAAGCAGGACAAGTGACGAGATAAATATGGCTAGAAGACACCACTATAAGTCGAAGAGTAAAGAGCCACCAGAAATGGATATCACCACATTTTTGAATTTAATGGTGGTGTTAGTACCTTTTCTTCTGGCCTCGGCAGTATTTTCACGAATTACGATACTGGAACTGAATTTGCCAGCGGCCGCTGCTGCAAATGCTGCTAATAAACCACAAGTTACAATAGAAGTGATTGTTCGGGAATCAAAACTGCAAATTGGTAATGGCAGAGGTGTTATCGCCTCATTTCCGAAAGTAGGTGGTCATTATGATATAGAGCGGTTAGGACGATACCTGCTGAAGATCAAGGGTAACTATCCTGATAAAACTGACGCGACCATTCTTTTGGAGCCGGATATTGAATATGACACCATGGTTTTAATGATGGATGCGGTGCGTAGCCTGGAGGTAAAACCAAAAGTAGTCGAACCAACAGATCCGGGAATCCCGGTAAAGAGTGCGAATATACAACGAATTGAACTGTTCCCTGATATGTCGATTGGAGATGCGCCATGAAGGTTACACGGCGCATGAAACGAATGGGCAGGGCGAGAAAACCTGTTCCGGGTATGAGTCTGACATCTTTAATGGATGTTTTTACGATCCTGGTGTTTTTTTTATTGGTGAATTCGTCCAGTGCCCAGACCCTGGAGTCACCAAAGAATATTGCTTTACCTGCATCTGTGGCGCAGACAAAACCGAATGAAACAATTGTTATTATGGTGTCAGAAGAAAATATCATGGTACAGGGAACAATAGTCGCCTTGACCAACGATGTTATTGGTTCCAAGCAAGAATACATACCCGGCATTGTTGAAGAGCTCAATGCAAAAAAGAAAAATATAATAGGAATCAGTACCAAAACTATTGCTTCGAGTAGAGAGGTAACCATTCTTTCGGATAAAACCATTAAGTTTAGACTGCTGAAGAAGGTTATGACTAGCAGTACACTGGCAGGCTATGAAAAAATATCCATGGCTGTTATACAAAAAGCAACACAAAATTGATGTGTGTTATGTGTAATTATTATTCTTTAAACAATACGAATATATATTTATAGGAGCGGTTGTAATATGAGTATTGCAGTAGCTAATGATGAAGAAGATATTCAATTTGGGATAGACAGTCGTCGCACGCAAATCGGTGAATACCGATCTGATATTGATCGTCTAAAATCAGAGTTACTTCCTGTTGATTCGCAACTGGAGAGTATTTCAGGCGAACGTGCCCAATATGAAGTATTAACCAATCTTAGTGAAAATCTCGACAAGCTTAACGAAATCGGCGGTAATAAATTATTCTGGACAGGCTTGGTTGGGGACGATCAAATTGAAAACCAGCTTGATAAGTTGCGTGACCAGGCGGAATTCTTTGAAAGACGTATAAAAAAGATCACTGATGCACGCGATACTATTGATGCGGAGATAAATGATAAAGAAGAAGAGATTGAGTACCTTGAGGACGAAATAAGCGTACTTATTGAAAGACAAGAAGAGTCAAAGTATGAATTCCTGGTTGAGCGAGAAATAAAACCAGTACCATACCGTGTTGTTGTCATGCCGTGGACAAAACAGGGTGAGGATGAAAAAAAGTACAAAAAAATAATGTTGCTGGCATTATTTATCAGCATTTTACTTGGTTTTTTGGTTCCTTTATATGATGTACCTATCCCTGATCGTAATGAAGTAGTAAAAATACCAGAGCGCATGACTAAATTAGTTAAGAAGCAAAAAGCTAAACCTAAACCAAAGCCAAAGCTGGAACAGGTAAAAGAAAAGGAAAAGGAAAAGGAAAAGAAGAAACCCACCAAGGAAGAGAAAAAGAAAGCGCGTGAAAAAACAAAAAATAAAGGGGTGCTTGCATTTAAAAATAACCTTGCAAGCCTGCTTGAGGATGAATCATTAGCCAAGCTGGGTGCCAATGCAAACCTAAGCAATGCAGGATCTACGGCGAGAAGCACCCGGCGTTCGATTATAACAACTCAGGCGACCAGCAATAGTGGTGGTATACGAAGCACATCACTTAGCCGAAATGTTGCCGGGACGGGTGACCAGATTGATGCCGTGGCCTTTTCCCGGGTTGATAGCGCAATCGGTACAGCTGTGGCTGAGGATCGTCCCCTTAGCGATGGCATTGGACCATCTCGTACGGATGAAGAAATACAAATTGTGTTTGACAAGTACAAAGCGGCACTCTATCGGATCTACAATCGTGAATTACGTATCGACCCTACATTACAGGGTAAAGTGGTGTTGCGTATGACTATTGAGCCCAATGGTAGTGTTTCTAAGTGCAAAGTTGAATCCACTGATATGAAGTCACCTAAATTGCTCTCAAAAATTGTAGAGCGTGTGAAACG
>JAUWLO010000196.1 GCA_030613605.1 Gammaproteobacteria bacterium
AGCTGTATACGGCTCATCTCCGCCTTCAAAAATATTTAATATCGGTGAAAATAGTTTTCTTAATATACTTTTCATAGCCATTATCTTCGTTTGATGCTCAAATATATTACTGGTGTCTCACCATTTTACTCCCTTTAAGCAGGATCAGGTACACTTAACGTCATGTTAAGTTTCCAATCAGTAACCCTACGGCGTGGTACACGCGTACTGCTAGAGAACGTAACCCTCACCATCCAGCCCGGAGAACACTGGGGTATTGTTGGCCGCAATGGCAGCGGTAAATCCAGTTTTCTGGCGTTAATACTTGGGGCACGCGACACATCTGGCCTACACCCCGATCTGGGAGACATTCAACTATCACCCCACCTGGCCCTGGCCCATGTGGCCCAGGAAATGCCCGCTGTCGACCGGTCTGCCCTGGATTATGTGATTGATGGTGACGCTGAGTTGCGTGACCTGGAAACACAATTGGCTGCCGCTGATGAGAAGGGTCATGGCGAGCATCATGCCAATCTATTCGGTAAGCTCGAATCCATTGATGGTTATACCGCCCCTACACGTGCCGCGCGTTTACTCAGCGGGCTGGGATTTACTCAACAACAAAACCAGCAACCCGTTAATCAGTTTTCAGGTGGCTGGCGTATGCGCCTTAATCTTGCACAGGCACTAATGTGTCGCTCGGACATACTATTACTCGACGAGCCCACCAATCACCTTGATCTCGACGCCGTGCTTTGGCTGCAAACCTGGCTACAGAACTATCCGGGCACGGTATTACTGATTTCTCATGACCGGGACTTTCTCGACAACTGTGTGAATCATATTGCCCTGCTTTCCGAAAACACCCTGCATGAGTTCACGGGCAACTATAGCGCTTACGAAAAACAGCATGCGGCCCGTCTTGATCAGCAACAGTCAGCTCATCTCAAACAACAACGTACGGTGGCCCATCTACACAGTTACATCGACCGTTTTCGCGCCAAGGCTACCAAGGCAAAGCAGGCTCAAAGTCGTCTTAAAGCCCTGGCAAAACTCGAAATTATTGCACCCGCACATGTGGATTCACCATTTGAGTTTGCTTTTTTAGCACCCCAGCAGATACCCAATCCTTTATTAAAGCTTACTGACTCTAATCTGGGTTACGACAACGAACCGCTGTTAAAACACGTCAGTATGAATTTATTACCAGGAGACCGAATTGGCCTTTTGGGACCCAATGGCGCCGGAAAATCCACGCTCATAAAGACTCTCGCAAACAAACTGGCGCCAATAACAGGTGACTGCCTACCTGCACAAAATCTGCGAATTGGATATTTTGCCCAGCATCAACTGGAACAGTTACACATTGACGATTCACCACTTTTGCATTTACAACGTCTGGCAAGGGGGAAATCAGGAAATGGTGCTACCGAGCAGGAGCTACGAAACTACCTGGGCGGTTTTGGCTTTATTGGCGACCAGGCACTTAACCCGGTAGGCCCGTTCTCGGGCGGGGAAAAGGCGCGACTGGTACTGGCTTTGCTTATCTATCAACGCCCCAACCTGTTATTACTCGATGAACCTACCAACCATCTCGATCTTGAAATGCGCCATGCGTTAACCCTGGCACTACAGGATTTCGAGGGTGCTATGCTTATAGTCTCGCATGACAGGCATTTGTTGAGGACCGTATGCGACCAGTTCATGTTGGTCGCCGATGGCAGGGTTCAGAATTATGACGGTGATCTCGAAGACTACGCGCAGTGGCTAACGGATCACCGTCGTCGGCCAGTCAATTCCAAAACAGAGCCAACTATCAATAACCCTGTTGTTGATAAACAACAGAAACGTCAACACGCGGCAGACATACGCAAACAGCTCAAACCTTTACGTGACCGTGCAAAACGCAGCGAAAAAGTTCTTTCGGAATTCCAGAAAGCACAAATACAAATTGAAGAAAAAATGGCGGACAGCAAGCTCTACCTGCCCGAAAACAAAGGTCAACTCACTGAATTACTCAGCAAACAGGCCACATTGAAAAAGAATATTAGCCTCGCAGAAGAAGAATGGTTGAATGCCATGGAAACACTTGAACAGTCAGAAACAAATACGCAGATATAACAATGAAATCAGAACCAAAAAAACTCCTTAAAAAGCATAACGAATTAATTCAGTCTGATGTAATGAAAGTGAAATCTCATGTGCAGCGAAATACTGAAAAATGGGTATTAAATACCCTGATGATAGATGGTTATGATGTCCCCTTTAAATATAAAAGAACCAAACAATATAAAAATTTGCAGGGGCAACGCGTCAACCTAACCTATTACGCTGAAACCGAATCTGTTGCCGGCATGGAATTTGAAGTTATGCGGGTAATAAGAATAAAAATTTCATAAACACACCGATACCTGAAACTCAAAACCAAAATAATCAGGATAACATTAAAGGCTCTTTAGTTTGCTCCGGGTAAGAAAACGATCCAGCTCGTTCGCAAATGACTGGCGATCCCGCTGGCTAATAGCCGGGGGGCCACCGGTGTTTACACCACTGCCTCTCAATTCATCCATAAGATCTCGCATGGTGAGTTTTTGACGAATGGTATCTGCCGTATACATTTCACCCCGCGGATTCAGGGCGTGACCGCCCTTTTCAATCACTTCCGCTGCCAGGGGAATATCGGCGGTAATCACCAAATCACCGGGTTCGGTTAATTTCACAATTTCATTGTCAGCCACATCAAAACCGGCCGCCACCTTTAACGACTTAATAAAGCGCGAAGGTGGTGTTTTCAGCGGCTGATTCGCCACCAGGGTTAATAGCACCTGTTCGCGCTCAGCCGCTCGATACAGCACCTCCTTGATGACCCTGGGACAGGCATCGGCATCCACCCATAGCTTAATGGTCATTGCGTGAACTCTGAAAATACACTCGATTACACCCTTTTTATTCTCTCAGGATAGAAATATTCGCCAACATCATATAACTTATAAACAAATACCTCAGAAATCTATACTGTGAGATAAACCAGATCGGCAATCCCTATCCATAATGACAAACAATAACGATAAACTTAATAATATTGTCGTCAACGCACGACGGCAGCAAGAAGAACGCGAACAAGGCTATCGTGAAAAAGCGCTGAAAATGTACCCCTGGATTTGTGGGCGCTGCCAGCGTGAATTTACACGGGCCAATCTATCCGAACTTACCGTTCATCATCGCAATCATGACCATGACTATAATCCAGAAGATGGTAATAACTGGGAACTTTTATGTCTGTTCTGCCACGATAATGAGCACCAGCGCTATCTCGAAAATTCCGGCAATAACCCCGCCAAGCCGGAGTCCGGCAGCAAATCCCAGGCAAGCCACAATCCCTTTGCAAATCTGAAAGACCTGCTGAAAAAATAACGACCTATACCCTCAACCACAGTATCTGCCAACGACTCCAATGCTTCCGATTCTCTATTCATTTAGGCGATGCCCCTACGCCATTCGTGCCCGGCTGGCCATAAAATACAGTGGTATTCCGGTGGAACTACGCGAGGTGATATTGGCAGACAAGCCATCAGAAATGCTGTCAGTCTCTCCAAAGGCAACCGTGCCTGTTTTACTATTGCCTGATGGAACTGTCATCGACGAAAGCCTCGATATTATTCACTGGGCTCTTTCCATCCATGATACCAAAGACTGGCTTCCGGAGAATATCGATCTATTAAATCGGACTAATAAATTAATCGCTATAAATGATGGGGAATTTAAAGATCATCTCGATCATTTCAAATATGCCAGTCGATTTCCTGAGTTTTCAGCAGAGCATTATCGAGGACAGGGAGAAAATTTTTTATGTGATCTTGAAAATTTACTCGGAAAATCCGAGTGTTTGTTTTCCAATCGCATCACTTTAGCTGACATCGCAATATTCCCATTTATACGCCAGTTTGTTTTTGTCGACAAAGACTGGTTTGACCAAAGTCAGTATACGAATTTGAAAACATGGTTGAATAACATGCTGGAAATGG
>JAUWLO010000079.1 GCA_030613605.1 Gammaproteobacteria bacterium
CAATGATTACGAAATGCTGGAAAAGTTATTAGGTGAAGATAACTTCAGGCTTATGTGTACTTCTTATATTGAGAAATATCCTTCAACCTACTATTCCTTACGCTGGTTCGGCAAAGACTTCCCAACGTTTCTGGAATATTCCCCTGAAAAGGGTCAACATGACTGGGAAGCTGAACTAGCCCATTTAGAATGGCAATTCATTAATGCCTTTGATTCGGCAAATACCGAAACAATATCTGAAGCAGACGCAGCAGCCATCCCTCCCGAATCATGGCCAACACTGTCCATGGTTTTCCATCCTTCGGTAAAACTGCTTAATTTATGGTGGAATACACTTGATCTCTGGCAGGCTGCAAAAAAAGACACGCAACCTCCTCAGCCTATCCGGTTGCCACAACAAAGCCATTGCCTGATGTGGCGCGATGAGCTGATGACGCAATACCGCTCACTGGAAGCCGATGAAGCCGTCGCACTTTCAGCTGCAATTGAGGGTGCCAATTTTTCAGAGATATGCAGCGCACTTGCGACAGAGCTTGACGACCAGGAACTAACCCCGATGAAAGCCGCTGGATTCCTCAAGGGCTGGTTAGCAGCAGGCATGCTGACCAATCTAAAAACCTGATACTTCTTTTTTTCATAATAGTTATTCTCATTTTCACTTCATGAGTTACACTTAAACTGTGACTAGCAATAACCTTTCATTTTTAAATCCCACATATTGGCGCAATCAGCTAGATAGGCTTTGGGAAACGGATGTGAGCACCCAGCCTATGGGTAAAGCATTTCTCCTCACATCAATCCGTATAGCAATTCGTGTCATCCAGGATTTTATGCAAGGTCAACTTACCTTGCGCGCCATGAGTCTTGTTTATACCACTTTGTTGTCTTTAGTACCTTTATTGGCCTTAAGCTTTTCCATGCTCAAGGCCTTCGGAATCCACAATCAGCTTGAACCTCTACTGCTGAAATTTTTAGCGCCACTGGGTGAAAAAGGCTCAGAACTGGCCATTCAGATTGTGCAGTTCGTAGAGAATATCGGCGTAGGCGTTTTAGGTTCGCTAGGATTATTGCTACTGGTTTATACAGTGGTATCACTCATCCAGAAAGTAGAAGCATCATTAAACTTTATCTGGCATGTGAATAGTGTCCGCAGTCTGTCACAACGCTTAAGCGGTTACCTCAGTGTTGTCATGATAGGCCCATTACTGGTTGTCACTGCCCTGGGTATAACCGCTTCAATGATGAATACCGGTCTGGTGCAACAAATCGTTGCTATCGAACCCTTTGGCTCACTCGTGATTGGCCTGACCAAGCTAGTACCGTATATGCTGGTTATTGGCGCTTTCTCTGCTACCTATATTTTAATTCCACACACCAACGTAAAGTGGCGAAGCGCATTACTCGGCGGGCTGATTGCTGGCGTCTTATGGGAAACTGTAGGCTGGGGATTTGCTTCTTTTATTGTGGGTTCTGCCAAGTACGAAGCGGTTTATTCAGGTTTCGCCATTGTTATTTTGTTTTTATTCTGGCTTTACCTCAACTGGCTGGTATTACTTCTTGGTGCCAGTATCGCATTCTATCACCAGAATCCTGCATACCAGGTATCTGGCGCTATTCACAAACCGTTAGGCAATCGAGCCAAAGAATTACTGGCGCTTGAAATACTACGTTTAATTGGAAAGGCTTATCAGGATGGCGGCAGGCAATGGACACTGGAAAACCTTCTTGAAGACATATCTCTGCCCATGGAATCCGTCAACGAAGTATTACAAAAATTATTATCGCGTAAACTTCTGGTGAATGCCGGGGATGAACCTGGCTACTTCGTTCCTGGTCGTGACCTCCTGACCATTTCTATTAAGGAAGTTCTGGATGTGGTGCGAGATGATGCTGAGGGAGACAGCGTCAGCGATGCGTATGCCGACAGCAGTGTTATTAACATTTTACTGGAGTTGAATTCACTGACCGACGAACACCTGAAGAACAAAACAATTAAGGATTTGATTTCCCCTAAAGATGTCTGATGGAATCCGGGGCTTTTACCGTCCCTGGTAATGCCCCTATTGCTTGAATTCCCCGTCTGGATTCTCGGCGTCCATACTACTCGCGTCAGGAACGTGGCTTACCGAATCATCCAAACATATCGGCCGTTATAGCCTTATACCAGCCTTCCGCATACACAGCTTCCATTCGCCGCTGCTGAAGAGGCGCATCACGCTTACCAACACCACCTGCGCCCTTAACCGGCATTATGCCTTTATCGGTCAATCGATAAACTGCGGCTACCGATATTCCGTAGTCCGGTGCTACCAGGCTGTAGCAGGTATTCACCCAGGAAGAAATGCCGACAGATTCGCCCCGAAGGCCCGCAACAATCTCAGCCGCGCAAACTTTACCCTGACTACTTGCAGCAAAACCAGACTTCGGCATCTTGCCCGCTATACTGGCATCACCAATAACATGGATTCCTGGTTTTACGGTGGACTCAAAGGTTTTTTGATTTACCGGACACCAGCCTTTTTTATTCGTGAGTCCAGCACTAAAAGCAATGGAAGCCGCTTTTTGCGGTGGGATAATATTAACAACATCCGCCTTGTGTTTATCACCACTTGCGTACACAGTCATGTTTTTTGCATCGACCCTATCGAGCTTGCCACCTTGCGAACCGGGCACCCATTCAATCAAGTCTGGATAAAACTCATCCCATGCATCCTGAAATAATGGCTGCTTTGAGAACTTATCCTTGGCATCAAGAATAAGAATTTTTGAACGCGGTTTATTTTTCTTAAGATAATGAGCGATTAAACTGGCGCGCTCATAAGGACCTGGCGGGCAACGGAATGGATTACCTGGAGGCGCGATAATCACCAGTCCACCATTTGGCATTGCTTCCAGTTGTTTGCGAAGCAAGACCGTTTGCGAACCTCCATGCCATGAATGCGGCATACTCTCACTGGCTGCCTCATTGTAGCCCTCTATAGCATCCCACTGAAAGCCAATGCCAGGCGACAAAACAAGTCTGTCATAACTAAAGGATTTACCCCCCGCTGTACGTATTTTTTTTGCTGATGAATCAACTGTTGTTACAGTGTCATGAACCACCTTCACACCATGCACAGAACTTAATTTTTCATAACCATGCGTGATGAAATCCATCTTCTTCATCCCACCCAACACCGCATTACTAAACGGACAGGTAATGAATTTTTTTGTGTCTGAAATGAGTGTTACAGAAAGAGAAGAATCAAAACGCTTGAGGTATTTAGCACATGTAGCCCCGCCAAACCCACCACCGACGACAACTATTCTGGCGCCGGATTTAGGAAATGCCAACGAAGGTATACCAAATGCACTCAGCGCCGATGCAGTTCCTAACCACTTCAAAAAGTGTCGACGGTCAATGGTATTCATAACGCCCTCCTTTTTTATCAATTTTTCACAGAGGAAAAGAGAAAAAATCCGTAAAATAGTTAAATATTACTTAGCACTTGAAAAATGTTTTGCCATTAATTCGATTTCTTCATCCGTGTATCCTTTGGCAATGCGATTCATTACGGTACCTTTGCGTTTGTCTGCCTTGAAAGCTTTCATCGCTGAAACCAGATAACTGCTTGGTAAACCTTTTATTGATGGTATTGAGCCAGGACTGGCCCCGTCTGTGCCATGGCAACCGGCACATGGGTTGGCCAACATTGCTGGTCGGTAGTCTGCCGCCATTCCAACACCCGATATCCACATAAATATTGCTGCAGACATCACCACGGTAATTCTTAAGGATTTTTGTTTCATGGTAATACCTCCCCTGCATTCACGAGTTGAACCGCACGAATTAGTATCAATACAAATAAAAACTTCGGCCGAGAGAGCCTTGTGTGAAATATGTACAACACAGGCGTACGAACGTACGGCACGTATATCGGCGCAAGATATCGACTAATGCCACCCCTGGCCGTGGTGGGACGTAAAATTATTTTCTTAATCTTTACTTATATATAGACTATGGAAGCCCTAAATTCACCCTTGTGAAAAGTCGGGAATTCCGGGCTTCAACTCAATCAAGACGTAATTTTTCAGCCAGTGTGAAAATGGATGCTGGGCTACAATGCCCCTCTTCCCAACAAAACCACTTTTAAATTTTAGGTGAATATAGCCCTACAAAGAGGAGAACACTGGGCTAACTTCAGGTAGAGAATCCTCGCTTATCAAAACCCTGACACCAGTTGAAATACTATCGTATAAGGCAATAATATCGTCATTGCGCATTCTTATGCAGCCGTGGGAATTAGGCAACCCCATAGGTTCTTCATCAGGGCAACCATGAATATAAATATACCGCTGCAAAGTATCAACAGAGCCTGACTGATTGACTCCTGGCTCCAGCCCGGATAACCATAGAATACGTGTCAGTATCCAGTCTCGCTCGGGGGTTTGTTCTTTTAATGCCGACGAATACACTTCACCCGTTTGCTGGCGGCCAACAAAAACACTGTTTACTTTGGCATCATTACCAATTTTCTCGTGAACAATATGCCAGCCACGTGGCGTACATTCACTACCATTGATTTCGCCGGAACCATTTAACGCTGTTGCAATCGAGAAATCCAGTAACACACTATCCCCATCCCGCAATTGTAGGCGTTGGTCTTCAATGCTGATTAATATAATCTTGCTCATTATTGTTAATTTTAGATCAATTGGCCGTCTTGATTACGTCTATTAAACCATCATAATTTCCATCCAGCCCCAGTTGATATCCGGTGATGCCCTCCCGTGCGGCAAAAACATGGTTCTCATACCATAACGGAACATAGGGAAGCTTTTCCAGCAAACGTTTTTGTAATTGCCTATAGGATATCGCCTGTTTTTCCAATGTTGTCGCAGCGCCTGCGGTTTCAATCAGGTGATCACTCACACTATCGCTGAAGCGACCCCGATTAGCACCATTAGGCGGCACAGCCTCACTGTGAAAAACATATCGAAATATATCCGGTGTTTTTATGCCGACCCATGACAAACTAAACATCTGAAAATTTCCGGCCTTGATATCGCCATAAAAAGTACCCCAGTCATAGCTTCGCAAATCAACCTCAATGCCTACTTCTTTGAGCTGACTTTGGAGCACTGTGGCAAGACGCACCCGGAATGCGTTGGTTGATGTTTTATAGGTTAAACGTAAAGGATTTCTTTTGGTAAACCCGGCTTCAGCAAGCAAAGCTCTTGCCTGATCAGGGCTGTAGGCAATATCTTTCAGATTGGGATTACCGGCCCAATGATCAGGCAATAATAATGCGCTAGCAGGTCTGGCTGCGCCAGCCATTACGTATTTAATAATAGCCTCTCTATCGATTGCCATCGCAATCGCACGACGCACCTTTTGTTTCCCGACCAGCGCATCATCCAGATTAAAGCCCAGATAAGTAAAATTAGAGCCACGAGCATGGGTCACAGTAATATCTTTTTGCTTATTTAGATGGGACACCAACTCGGGTGAAAGATCATTCTGCACCATATCAATTTCGCCACGGATCAATTTAAGCACGCGAACGGTATCTTCTTTAACCCTGACAAAACTCACAGCCTGCTTATCCTTCAAACGTCGAAGAAATAATTTCCCATTTTCAGGCCAGCTGGAAAATTTAAAGGGCCCACTACCAATAGGCTGCCTACTAAAAGAATGGTTATTGTTTATATATTTTTCAGGCAATATGCCAATAACTAAATAAGCAGGAAACAACAAGTCTGGGCGTGACAAATGAAAATCAACAGTGCTTTCATCGACCACATCAATAATGTCTATCATGTTCAAAGTTGCTCGATGGGGAGAAGCAAGTTTTGGGTTTAATATTGAGTCATAAGTGGCCTTAACATCGCTGGCCATAAGATGGGAACCATCATGAAATGTTCGGTTATCTGTTTTTAGGTAGAAGCGATAATGCAATGGCGAAATCAATTCCCACTCTGCCAGGCTGGGCACCGGTAGTTGTTGTTCGTTGAACTCAACCAGTCGCGCATACAACAATCGATTGATTCGACTTGAAGTGGCGTCAGTAGAAAAACGGGGGTCGAGTGTAACGGGCGCGCTGGCAAGACCAATACGCAAAGTATTATCAGGTACTGGTGCACATGCAGCCAGCGAAAAAACCAAAAATAAAAATATTATTTTTCTTGCGTAAGTAAAGAGATAAGTAAAGATTTTACCAGTCCTTCTTTCTACCAATACTTAAAGGGATGCTTAACCAGACAGACATTATAGTAACGAGCATCGTCAGAAACTTCCTCACCTAACCAGTCTGGCAACTCAAAACTTTCATCAACACTCCCAAGCTCCACTTCGGCCACAATCAATCCCTGATTTTCACCGCTAAAAACATCGATTTCCCAACAGTGTTTCGCATGAAACACATGATAACGGGTTTTTTCAATAAGCGGGCCTTCGCTCAACGTATCAAGCATTTCGTTGGCCTCTGCTAACGGAATTGGGTACTCGTATTCCTGGCGGGTGATATCGAGTGTTGCACTTTTGATGTTGATATTGGCCTTATCGCCAGCAATACGGACGCGAATAGAAGATTTTTCTGAACCGGCCAGATAACCCTGGCGTATCAATATGCCATTGTCAGCAGAATCCTGCCAGGAGCCATCACGCAGCAGAAATTTGCGCTCAATCTCGACAGCCATAGCAATTACGCGATTTTGAAAAGCCTTCGTTTAAAGAACTTTAGTTAACTGTCGGGCAGAATAACAGTGGTTGTTTCGAAACCGCGCGTACCCTCGTCAACCAGTGCAAATTCATGACTACCAATATGTGCAACTTCACCATGCTTCATCATATGACGCTTAATTTTTTTACCATTAACAATGGTGCCATTGGTACTTCCCTTATCCTCAATGTGTATATCCAGTAGACCTTCCATGTACGCACTGGGATTCGCGGTCACCAGGGCATGTTTGCCGCTAACAGTAGAATCATCTACACGAATATCGCAATCGGGATGTCGGCCGATCAGCCAGCTACCCTCGTCCAGATTTATTTCCCCGAGAAATTTACCGTCACAGGTATGAACCAGCTTGGGCATAAATAACACCTCTTTGTTTAAAATATTTGTTTAAAATTGCTTGGTAATATATTGATTCTAATTCTTTAGAAAATCATTATGGCCTTGATGCCGCCTGACAATCAACAACATGAATTTAACGTTTTTCGCCAACACCTACCAGAATGACGGAAATATTATCATGACCACCCTTATTATTGGCGAGGTCAATCAGTCGTTGGGCTGCCCTTTCCCACAAGCCTTCAGCAGCAACCAGTGTTTCCTCAATCTCCTTGTCACTGACTCTGTCGGTGAGCCCATCAGAGCACAGTAAAAAGGTATCACCGGGAGACACATCATACTCATGTATCTCAACCGAAACCCGGGGCCGAATACCCACTGCTCTGGTAATAACATGACTGTATGGGTTGTCTACGGCCTCTTCGGCAGATATGGCACCCTTCTCCAGTAATTCTCGCACCAGAGAATGATCAGCCGTTAACTGTTCCAGAGTATTTGAGCGTAATCGATATACCCGCGAATCACCTATATGCGCCACAACTACCCGATTATCATAAAACAGCACGGCAACCAGAGTGGTGCCCATGCCTTTGCGGTCCGGGTTATCAAGCGAACTTTCAAATACTGCTGTGTTGGCCTTGTTGACAGCACGACGCACTAACGTTGCCTCACGACTGGCATCTTTATTAGGGCGTATATTGCCCAGTGATTTATCAAAAGCCGTTGCCAAAATGGTATCCAGCTTTTCCAGACACATGCGACTGGCCACATCACCCGCATTATGTCCGCCCATGCCATCAGCCAGCATGGCCAGACCATGATGAAAATCCCAGGTGATAGCATCCTCGTTATGATCACGCGCCAGCCCGACGTCTGTCTGACCTGCCATATAGAGGGTAAAATGTGACGTCATAGCACACCTTCCTGTCTGCGCTGGTACTTATTCATGATGGTATCCAACCCCCGACTGTTCCGCACATCGCTTCAGTGCTTCAGCCATGGCCTGACCATTGGCATACCGTTTGGCCGGCTTTTTTTCCAGTGCCTTGTTAATAATACGTGTCAGACAGGATGGAAGATCCGGTTGTGCCTTGCGTACACTGATGGGCTTTTCATTGGTAATTTGGTACATCAAGCTGGTCAACGAGTCACCTTCAAATGGCAGTTGACCACTGAATAACTGGTAAAGGGTAACGCCAAGAGAGAATAAATCGGAGCGGCCATCCACCTTTTTGCCCGCAATTTGCTCTGGCGACATATAGTAAGGGCTGCCCAACACTGTACCTGTGCGGGTTTTACTGTTATCCGTCAAACAGGCAATACCGAAATCCGTCACCTTGAGCTGACCCTTCTCCCGATCGTAAATAATGTTGCCCGGCTTAACATCCCGATGAACCACGCCTTGCTTATAGGCATAATCCAGCGCTTCAGCCACCTGGATACCAACCGTAAATACTTCATCCAGCGGTAACAGCTCTCCATTGCGAATATGCTGATCCAGACTGTCGCCCTGAATATAATCCATGGCGATGTAGGCCAGATCATGCTCTTCGCCCACATCGTAGATAGTGACAATATTGGGA
>JAUWLO010000041.1 GCA_030613605.1 Gammaproteobacteria bacterium
CGCAAAAAATCAGGCATAGCGTAATTCGCGACCGGACGTACTATTATGCCTTCATGGAGCAGCCTTTCATACACGGTTAACCCGTCTCTCCCCCTGGGCCCAGACACATTCACACAAACAAAATTACCGACTGAAGGAATATATTCCAGGTTCATTTGTTCAAACGCCCTGGTCATGCGTTCCATCTCCTGTGCGTTTAACGCGACTGCCTTGGCGACATGGTTGTTATCCTCCAAACTCGCGCAGGCTGCGGCAAGAGCAAGACTATTCACATTAAATGGTGGCCGAATACGATTAAGTAGATTGGCCAGATCCGGGTGCGACAATGAATATCCCACACGAAGGCCAGCAAGGCCGTATGCCTTGGAAAAAGTGCGTGTCACCATAAGATTTGGATAACGATCCAGCCATTGAGTGGCATCCGGATATTCAATCGCTCCCTTTTGAGAACCTTTTTCTAACCCCTCTTGCAACCACAGGGCTGGCTCTCTGGCATATTCAAAATAGGCCTCGTCAACCACCACAATAACGGACTCAGGAACCCTGGCGATAAAAGCTTCCAGCTCATCACCCTTCAACCAGGTGCCGGTAGGATTATTCGGGTTAGCAATGAAAATGACCCGGGTACGGTCAGTAATGCGCTCCGCCATTGCATCAAGATCATGCCCCCACTCTTTTGCAGGAGCAGTAATTGCTATCGCACTGGCCGCCTGGGTAACAATGGGATACATGGCAAAAGCATGCTCGGAAAACAACACTTCATCACCTGGCTGGGTAAACACCCTGACCACAAATTCAAGCGGATCGCTGGAACCATTGCCCAGCGTAATACAATCCATGCTGATACCATGTTTTTTGGCCAGCATTTTTTTTAGTGTGAAACCATTTCCATCCGGGTATCGGGAAAAATTCTCATACTCTGCGGATAAGATATCCCGCACCCCGGGGCTTGCGCCTAATGGATTTTCATTGGAAGCGAGTTTAATGACGTCGCTGACCCCATATTCTCGCTGTAACTCTTCGATGGGCTTACCTGGCTGGTAGGGTTGAAGTGATTGCACACCGTTTGTTGCTAGCGATGCAAAGCGGTTACCTTTAATCACTTAAAGGTAACCTTATAAGACCGCTTTAGGATAAGAACCTAATATTTTGAACATAGACGCTTCCGATTTCACAATATCCAGACAACGCGACACCTTTTCATCTTCAACATGTCCGTTTATATCAATAAAAAAAACATATTCCCAATTCGTTAATCGCGATGGACGAGACTCAATACGACTCATGGAAACACCATTATCTGCAAAAGGTTTTAATAACTGATGCAATGAGCCGGACTTGTTTGGTGTGGAGATTAACAATGATGTTTTATCATCACCACTGGGGGAAACAGTTTTCTTGCTGATGATAAGGAACCGTGTTGTATTGTCCGGATTATCTTCAACATTGGGCACAAGCACATTTAAACCATAAATCTCTGCCGCCACATCACCCGCAATGGCTGCCACATCTTTTTCACCTGACGCACGACGCGCAGCCTCGGCATTAGAGCTAACTGAAACACGTTCTATCTCAGGCAAGTGTGAATCCAGCCACTCACGACACTGAGCCAAAGACTGTTGATGCGAATAAATTCGTTTAATCTTTGACTTGTCTTTTTCTTTCGACATCAAATGATGATGTATGCGTAAATCAACTTCACCACAAATTGCTAACGAAGATTGTAAAAACATATCAAGAGTATGGTTGATGACGCCTTCAGTAGAGTTTTCCACAGGCACCACACCATAATGGGCCGAACCTGATTCCACTTCACGAAAAACTTCATCAATGGCCGCCATTGGGATAGTGGTCACCGAATGGCCAAAGTGTTTTAAAGCGGCAGCCTGAGTGAACGTACCTTCCGGGCCCAAAAAAGCAATATTAAGGGGTTGTTCCAGCGCCAGGCAGGCTGACATGATTTCACGGAACAAACGTGCCATTTCTTCACCGGACAACGGGCCATCATTTCGCGCTAACACACTGCGCAAAACTTCAGCTTCTCTTTCTGGCCGATAGAACTGGGCATCATCGCCCTGCTGTTGTTTTATTTCAGCAACATTCTGTGCCAGCTGTGCACGCTCGTTAATCAAAGCCTGAAGTTTTTCGTCCAGTTCATCGATTTTCTGTCTAATATTATCGAGCTTGTTATCCATGATATATGTTTAGATGTTCATCTCTTAAATTTTGTCTTGTACCTTTAACGGTTTTTAAAGACTGAAACGGTTTTTAATCACTGATTTTTTATATCGACCGAACAGCTAACACACCATCTATAGACGCAATTTTATCCAATACATCCTGAGGAATCTCTTTATCTACATCTGCAAGAGTATACGCAAGATCCCCTTTCGATTTATTCAGCAAATCAATAATATTTAATCCGGCATCCGCCATGGCGGTGGAAATTTGCCCCACCATGTTAGGCACATTGGAATTCACAATACCAATACGATAGCCCTCGGTACGCGCCATATACACTGCAGGGAAGTTTACCGAATTGGTCACATTGCCATTTTCCAGATAATCACTCACTTCATCCGCTACCATAATAGCGCAATTATCCTCAGCCTCAGCAGTGGACGCCCCCAAATGAGGTAAAGCAATGACACGCTCGTGTTTCTTTAACAAATTGGAGGGAAAATCACACACATAGGCATAAACCTTGCCTGCCTTTATTGCAGCAGATACAGCCTCATCGTCCACAATACCACCACGGGCAAAATTGAGAATAATGACATTGTCTTTCATGATCTTTAGCCGTTCAGCATTGATCATGTTTTTAGTGGCATCAATTAACGGCACATGGAAAGTCACAAAATCCACTTTTGACATCAGGTCATCCACACTGGTCGCTTTATCTACATTCGCCGACAACTCCCACGCACCTTCCACGGTAATGCCGGGATCGTAACCTATAACCTTCATACCTAGCGAGATTGCTGCATTAGCGACTTGCCGACCAATAGCTCCCAAACCAACAACATCCAGGGTACGGCCCGGCAGCTCAAAACCACCAAAGTTTTTCTTGCCGGCTTCAACTTGTTTGGTGATTTCCGCGTCTTCGCCTTCCAGCTCACGGGCAAAGTCCCATGCCTGACAAATATTGCGGCAGGCCAGCAACATGCCTGTGATCACCAGCTCTTTTACTGCGTTAGCATTCGCACCCGGCGCATTAAACACCGGAATACCCGCCTCGCTCATTTTATCGACCGGAATATTGTTGACGCCTGCACCAGCACGACCTACCGCTTTTAGTGTTGCCGGAATATCCATGTCATGCATCTTGAATGAGCGCAAAAGGATGGCATCCGGATGTTGGATTTCAGAAGCCACTTCATAACTTTCACGCGGTAACCGCTCCAGACCAGCGACAGAAATATTATTTAGAGTAAGAATTTTATGCATTATTTAGTCTCAACCTGTTTTAAGTAGCTGTTTAGGCTTTAAGGTTTTAAGCGTGTGATTTTTCAAAATCAGCCATAAAGCTGATAAGCGCGTCTACACCTTCTTCCGGCATAGCATTATAAATACTGGCACGCATTCCACCCACTGAACGATGACCTTTAAGCGTAACCAAACCTGCCTCTTTAGCACCGGCAAGAAAATCGGCATCCAGATCAGCATTTACCAAAATAAATGGTACATTCATCCAGGAACGACAATTTTTATCAACCGGATTGGCATAGAAATCAGACGCATCAATTGCTGCATATAACTTTTCCGCTTTACGTTCATTAATTTCCGCCATGCTACCGAGACCACCCTTTTCTTTTAACCAGGCAAAAACCAGACCGGCCAGATACCAGCCATAGGTCGCTGGCGTGTTATACATGGAATCAGTTTTGGCATGAATCGCCCAGTCAAACATAGCCGGGGTGTCTTCTTTTGCCTGACCAATCAAATCATCACGCACAATAACGATGGTAAGACCTGCTGGACCAATGTTCTTTTGTGCGCCAGCATAGATCACCGCAAATTTAGAAACATCAATCTGACGTGACAGAATTGTCGACGACATATCAGCTACCAGGGGCACATTACCCGTATCAGGCACATAGGAAAACTCAACCCCTTCGATGGTTTCATTGGGCGTGTAATGCACATAAGCCGCATCTGGATTGAAAGCAACACTGCCTTCATCCGGCGCACTGGTAAACTTACCGTCAGTTTCTGTATCAGCAACGATATTAACGTCACAGTAGCGCTTGGCCTCTGCAATCGCTTTTTTGGACCAGGAACCGGTACGATAATAATCAGCTGATTTTTTTCCACGAAGCAAATTCAACGGCACCATGGCAAACTGGCTGGAAGCACCGCCCTGCAAAAATAAAACTTTGTAATTATCCGGAATGGCCATCAGTTCACGCAGATCAGCCTCGGCCTTTTCAGCAATGGATATGAATTCTTTGCCGCGATGACTCATTTCCATCACCGACATACCCGCATCATGCCAGTCCAGCATTTCACTCTGGGCTATTTCCAATACTTCCTGCGGCAGTGCGGCAGGGCCGGCACTGAAATTAAATACGCGTCTCATGGACACTCCTAATAGTTTTATTAAATTAGTGTTATTGAATTTTTAATACTAAATTTATTTTTATACGGCTTTTATGTGGCCAGAGATTTTTTATTCTTCTGGGGCTGAATCAGATGCGTCATCGTCTGTTTGTTCTTCTTCCTGCTCTTCAACGCGCTCGACGCCCACCAATTTCTCACCTCGGGATAAGCCGATAAGTTTAACGCCCTGAGTATTTCGCCCAAGCACGGAAACCTCAGATACTCGAGTACGCACCAGAGTGCCGCCATCGGAAATAAGCATGATCTGATCATCGTCAGCAACCTGTACCGCGCCAACCACCTTGCCATTACGATCATTACAGACAATAGATATAACGCCCTGGCCACCGCGGCCATGACAAGGATATTGATCAACCTCAGTACGCTTACCAAAACCATTTTCCGTAACGGTTAATACACAGCCTTTCTCGGCGATAATTAGCGAAATAACTTTGTTATCTCCCGCGAGTTTTATACCGCGCACGCCGCCGGCAGTACGCCCCATAGCACGCACATTACTTTCGTTAAATCGAATCGTTTTACCTGAACTGGAGAACAACATCACATCGCGTTCGCCATCGGTAATATCCACCCCAACCAGCTGATCCCCGTCTCGCAAATCAATCGCGATCAAACCACTAGCACGAGGGCGAGAATAATCTTTAAGCGGTGTCTTTTTAACCGTGCCATTTGCCGTTGCAAAGAAAATAAATTGCCCCTCTTCAAACTCACGAATTGGCAAGATCGCATTAATGCGCTCACCTTCTTCAAGCGGCAACAAGTTCACAATAGGCTTGCCACGTGAAGCGCGGCTTGCCTGTGGTAATTCATAGACTTTTTTCCAGTACATTTTGCCGCGACTGGAGAAACACAAAATAGTATCGTGTGTGCTGGCGACAAAAAGCTTGTCGACAAAATCCTCGTCTTTCATAGAGGTAGCAGATTTGCCGCGACCACCACGACGCTGTGCGCGATAATCAGTCAACGGCTGACATTTTACGTAACCTTCGTGTGATAACGTAACCACCACATCTTCTTCTGTGATGAGATCTTCAAGATTAAGATCCTGTTCTGTTTCACGAATTTCGGTGCGGCGTTCATCACCGTACTGTTCCTTAATCTCCAGCAGCTCATCACGAATCACCTGCATCAGGCGTTCAATGCTGCCAAGGATATCCAGCAGATCCGCAATAACAATTAATAGCTCGTCGTATTCACTCAGAATTTTGTCTTGTTCAAGACCGGTCAAGCGATGCAAGCGCATCTCCAGAATGGCCTGCGCCTGCGTATCGGAAAAATAATACTTGCCGTCCACCAGACCAAAGGACTTGGCCAAACCATCCGGGCGTGAAGATCCAGCACCCGTTCGTTCCAGCATTTTCTGCACAACCCCCAGCTCCCAGGCCGTCGCCATCAAATGCTCTTTGGCCTCTGCCGGATTGGCGGCGGCCTTGATCATCGCGATGATCGGATCGATATTGGTCAGTGCAACCGCCAGGCCTTCACGGATGTGGGCTTTTTCTCTCGCTTTACGTAATTCAAAAATCGTCCGGCGTGTCACCACCTCACGGCGATGATTAATAAAGGCTTCTAGAATCTGTTTAATGTTCAGCAGTCGCGGCTGACCATCAACCAGCGCTACCATGTTAATGCCGAAAGTATTCTGCATCTGCGTCTGTGCGTAGAGGTTGTTAATCAACACCTCTGGCACTTCGCCACGCTTGAGTTCAATCACCATGCGCATACCGTCTTTATCAGACTCATCACGCAGCTCACTAATACCTTCTATCTTTTTGTCACGTACCAGATCTGCAATTTTTTCTATCAGGCGCGCCTTATTAACCTGGTAAGGCAATTCAGTAACCACGATTCGCTGACGACCATTGCCGTGTTCTTCTATTTCGGTACGGGCTCGAATAACCACACGGCCACGGCCGGTGCGGTAACCTTCACGAATGCCGCGTATACCATTAATGATGCCGGCAGTGGGAAAATCCGGGCCTGGGATAATGTCGATAATCGCATTAATGTCCAGCGTGGCATCATCAATCAGTGCAATAACCGCATTCACCACTTCGGTAAGATTGTGCGGCGGGATGTTGGTCGCCATACCCACGGCGATACCGGAGCTACCATTGATTAACAGGTTCGGCAGGCGAGACGGGAAAACCGCGGGCTCATGCTCAGATTCATCATAGTTAGGGGTAAAGTCGACGGTCTCTTTATCAAGATCCGCCAATAACTCGTGTGCAATTTTTGACATGCGCACTTCGGTGTAACGCATGGCGGCGGCAGAATCACCATCCACAGAACCGAAGTTACCCTGCCCGTCCACCAGCATGTAGCGCAGTGAAAAAGGCTGGGCCATGCGCACGATGGTGTCGTATACCGCGGTATCACCATGAGGATGGTATTTACCGATGACGTCACCAACCACACGAGCTGATTTTTTATAGGGTTTGTTCCAGTCGTTGCCCAATACACTCATGGCATAGAGTACACGTCGATGAACAGGTTTGAGGCCGTCGCGTACGTCTGGCAGGGCGCGCCCAACGATGACGCTCATGGCATAGTCCAGATAGGACTGTTTCATTTCCTCTTCGATATTAACCGGGAGGGTTTCTTTGGCAAATCCGACCATAAGGGATATTTGTCTCTACCGCTCCCCAACGTAGCAAACGTGAAGAATTGGCTTATTATTAGAATATGGGTGTCAATACGGGGCCAATCAGAGCCCCCTTAATCGCCGAATTATACCATACCGCGCACCCTACTACACCAACATAAAAGCCGCTAAAAAGAGACTTGAGGACCTTAGAAAGGAAAAGAAGGGTTTTAAAACAGCGGTTTTACATCATGGCAGCCCCGGTAACTCAACCAGCGCTTTTAAATGCAGAAAATCGAAAAAACGGGGGTTTTGGCATCACTTTTGCTCACAAGCCAGGGTAATTAGTGAAGTAAGTTAAAGTAGAAACTTCGCCAGTTTTTACATAAGTTTACTTAGGTTTTTATGACCACCAGCTTATCCTGGGTCATATCATCCATAGTGTACGGGATACCACCGGTACCCAAACCAGACGTGCGACGCCCGGCAAAGGGCATCCAGTCGACTCGAAATGCCGTGTGATCGTTGACCATCACCGCTGCGGCATCCAGTGTTTTCACCGCCGCCATGGCAGCATTGATATCCTGCGTAAATACCGCCGCCTGAAATGCCACGGGTAGCGCATTGGCCAGACCAATGGCCTCTTTTACATCATCGTAACCATAGACACACACCACCGGTCCAAATATTTCCTGGCTTGATACTTTGGCATCATGAGGTGGATCCACCAATACAGTCGGTGCGTAAACATAATCATTAAAACGCACACCACCCACCACGCACTCGGCACCCGCCTCAATGGCTTCGTTAACCCACTGCTCGACGCGATCTACTTCAGCCGGTCGAATTAGCGGCCCCACTTCCGTACTGACATCAGTGGGATCACCCACCACTAGTTCGCCCACCTGGCTGCTTAACGCCTTAATAAATTCCGCTTTGATGGTGTTATCAACAAACACTCGCTGCACAGACACGCACACCTGACCGGCATGGTAATAACCACCCTTCACCAGCGCAGGTATAGTGGTTTCAAGATCTGCGTCCGCCGCCACGATCACTGGTGCAACGCCACCATGTTCCAGAGAACAGCGCGTTCCCGGTGCCAGCTGCCGGCGCAGCTCCCAGCCCACGCGCGCCGAACCAATAAACGTCATAAAGGCAACGCGGGCATCTGTTACCAATGTTTGCGCCGTAGTTCGATCACATACACAAGCCTGACACCATGCCGTCGATACGCCCACTTCTTCCATCGCTTTATGCAACAAAGCAATCAAACGCAAACAACTCAGTGGCGTGTGTGCCGCTGGTTTCACAATCACCGGGCAACCCACCGCAACCGCAGGAATGACCTGATGCACAATTAAATTCAACGGATGATTAAATGCGCTTACCGCCACCACCACGCCAATGGGTTCTTTAATAGTATAAGCCGTCCGACCCGCACCGGCAGCAGACAAATCCATGGGAATGTCTTCGCCCTTTAACTGGCCGATTTCTTCTATAGCCAGTTCCACGCCATTAATGGCGCGAGTCACTTCCACTTGTGCATCGACGAGCGGCTTACCACCCTCACGCGCAATCAGTAATGCCAGTTCATCTGTTTGGGCTTGCATTAAAACAATTAGATTGCGCAAAACATCAATGCGTTGGTGCGCAGGTAACCAACAATCGTGATCGTGATACAAAGCCGAAGCCTGCGCTAACAAAACTTCCACATCGTTTTCATCCAGCATGGAGATTTCTTCAATAACAGCACCATCATAGGCTTGCACCACTGTGAGTGTTTTACTCATTTGATAACCCTGGTTATATAAATAGGCATTAAAGCAAACAAATTCGTTCCGCTAGCTCGTCAATCAACACACGTTTGTTCTCGGAATAATCCACAGGTACTTCCACCAGGTGCACGCCGCCCTCGGTAAAGCAGCGCTCCAGCAAAGGAACAAACTCTTCCGTGGCATCAACACGATGGCCGCTAGCACCATAGCTTTTCGCATACGCAACAAAATCAGGATTACCAAACTCAAGCCCCCAATCTGCGAACCCGTTAGCGGCCTGTTTCCAGCGAATCATGCCGTAACTGGCATCACGCAATACCAGCACAACAAGATTGAGCTTTAAACGTACAGCTGTTTCCATTTCCTGACTATTCATCATAAAACCACCATCGCCACAAATGGCCATGACCCGACGTTCTGGATATAACATGGAGGCCATCATCGCAGAAGGCAGACCTGCACCCATGGTGGCCAGGGCGTTATCGAGCAATACTGTGTTGGGCTGTGGTGTTCGATAGTTGCGCGCAAACCAGATTTTGTAAATTCCGTTGTCCAGCGCTATCACGCCATCCTCGGGCATTACCTTGCGCACGTCGGCAACCAGTCTTTGTGGAATAAGGGGATAACGCGAATCGTCACCGCCCTCCTTCATATGCTCCTGTACTTTTTCACGCACACGCATGAAATAACTAAAATCATGTGTTGGCACGGGTTCCAGTTTTTTGGTGAGCCGCTCAAAGGTGGTCGCTATATCCCCCACCAGCTCCAGCTGCGGGAAGTAAACGTCATCCACTTTAGCTGAATTGAAATTGACATGAATAACGTGCTTGCCACCATGCTCCATAAAAAATGGCGGCTTCTCTACCACATCGTGACCAGCGTTAATCACTAAATCGGATTGATCAATCGCGCAGTGCAAAAAATCGCCCGAAGACAGTGCTGCCGTGCCTAAATAAAGGGGGTGATAACCACCGATGACACCCTTGCCCATTTGCGTGTTAAAAAAGGGTATGCCGGTTTTTTCTACAAAACCCGTCAATGCATCCACTATACGTTTGCGATTCGCTCCCGCACCAATAAGCAACAAAGGATGTTTTGCCTTGCGAATCATTTTCAATGCCTTATCGATATCACAATCATTGGCATTAGCCCGGTAAGAAGTATCAATCGCAAATAAATTTGCTGACTCAGCATGTTCTGCCGCAATGTCTTCCGGTAGTTCCAGATGTACAGCACCCGGGCGCTCTTCTTCAGCAAGGCGGAATGCTTCCCGCACCAAACTGGGGATAGCATTCACGTTGACAATTTGTTTCGCGAACTTGGTGATGGGCTGCATCATGCTCACGATATCAACAATCTGGAACTGTCCCTGCTTGCTTTGTTTGATGGGTTTTTGTCCGGTGATCATCATCATGGGCATGGCGCCCAGTTGTGCATAGGCAGCAGCCGTAACCAGATTGGTTGCCCCCGGCCCTAACGTCGCCAGACAAACACCCGCCTTACCGGTAAAACGCCCATAAGTGGCCGCCATAAACCCTGCGGCCTGCTCATGTCGCGTTAAGATTAATTTGATACTTGATGTGCGCAATGATTCAACAAAATCCAGATTCTCTTCACCCGGTACGCCAAATATATATTCAACGCCTTCATTCTCCAATGCCTTAACAAATAGATCAGAAGCCTTGATGTCTTTCAAACTGCCCATGTTATTTTCTCGTGTTTTTGTTTTTTAATTTATTGCAACAAACACCTACCGGTATTCTTCCTTTACTTCCTGCACCGGGAACAATTCATCCAGCGGCAAGGATCTACCATTCTCCTGCACAATACGACAATGAAACCGTTTCAGGCCGCGCGGGTGAGACACACCACAGGAATGTGCGATTAAACCCACGCCATAATGAATCTTGTTAGCGAAATTTTTAACACGCACGGATTTTTCATCGGGGTCCAGCCCGCGTTGCAAATGTTTATTGTGAGTTGTAATACCGGTAGGACAGGTATTTTTATTGCACTTGAGCGCCTGAATACACCCCAGGGCAAACATGAAACCACGTGCAGAGGTAACGAAATCTGCACCCACACACAGTGCCCAGGCAACACCCGCAGGAGTAATTAATTTTCCCGAAGCAATTACCTTAATGCGATCACGCAATCCGTACTGGGTAAGAATATCCACCACCATGGGTAATGACTCGCGCACAGGTAACCCAACGTCATCCATCAACGGCATGGGTGCAGCCCCGGTACCACCATCACTGCTATCGACGGTAATAAAGTCAGGCGCCCTGTCATCACATTCGGCGATACCGTTAGATTTATCTTGCTGAATGATTTTGCACATGTCTTCAAACCACCCGTAGGCACCCATCACCAATTTGAAGCCTGTAGGCTTACCCGTCACTTTTCGCACGTTACTGACAAAATCGAGCAGCTCCTGAGTATTGCCAATCTCGGGATGACGATTGGGCGAGATGGAATCCTGCCCTGGTGTGATACCGCGAATGCGGGCAATTTCTTGCGTGACTTTTGATCCCGGCAAAATACCACCCTTGCCCGGTTTGGCGCCCTGGCTTAACTTAATCTCAAACATTTTTACTTCAGGATGGGAGGCTATCTTCTGTAATTTACTTTCGTCTAACCGACCATCTTCTGTGCGCACTCCATATTTGGCCGTGCCCATCTGAAACACAATATCGCAACCACCTTCCCCTGTATTCATCCAGCAACCGGCCAATTTGGCACCCTTTGATAAGGCACGAACAGCCGGAACAGAAATGGCGCCAAAACTCATGCCAGAGATATTAATCAATGATTGAGCCTGATAGGGCTCACGACATCCCTTGCCAATTAACACCGGTGGCGAGACAGCGGCATCTTGTTCCAGCGTAGGATACGGACAGTTTACAAATAACGCCGTGCCAGGAACTGTAATGTTT
>JAUWLO010000076.1 GCA_030613605.1 Gammaproteobacteria bacterium
CTTGATGAGTTCTGATGGCTGCAAGTTAAATGGCCCCATGGCCAACCAACGCACACTGCCATTTACTTCACGACCCAATATCAACACGGCAATCAACAACAAAAACCCAATCAAAAGAAAATATGGACCCAGTCTTTCCCAGTAGACCAGTCGTACTTGCAAAATGCTGTCGCCAAACAACAACCCTACGGTCACAAATGCCGACTGTCTCCAGAAGTAATAAAATGAATCACCCATCTGGCGATCAGCAATAGACACAGATGCAGACATCACCATCACCAGCCCTAACGCAACCAGCAATAAAGTGATGCCCAGCAACCAGACATCCAGATGAAAATTACTGTATCGCGATGACAAGTGAGGACGTAACGCAGGGATAACTCGCGCAATCATGATGCCTCCCCATTTTGCAGATCATGCACTGCGCTAACAAAAGCATCACCTCGCGCCTCAAAACCCGCGTACATATCGAAGCTGGCACAGGCTGGTGACAGCAACACCACATCACCTGATCTAGATAGTGAATATGCTTTATCCACTGCGGCTTTCATGTCTTTCACATGAGTTACCGGCGCAACACCCGCAAGTGCGCTTTCTATTCGCGAGGCATCCTCACCCATCAGAATCACAGCGCGAGCTTTCTCCTTCACCGCCGCTCGTAAAGAACTAAAGTCAGCACCTTTACCCTGCCCGCCTGCAATTAACACCACCGGCTGAGAAAAACCCTGGATCGCTGCAACCGTTGCACCAACATTGGTACCCTTGGAATCGTTATACCAGGCAACATCATCAATATTGGCAACCCACTGGGTGCGATGTGGCAAACCAGCGAAATCTCGCAACGCATCAAGCATCGCAATCATCGGCAAACCCACCTGCTCACCCAACGCCAATGCAGCCAATGCATTTGCCTGATTATGTTCACCGCTAAGTCGTAACTCGCTCACTGGCAACAACCGTTCACTGCCACGGGTCAACCAAAGCTCACCTTGAAACCTAAAACGCCCAAAATTGTTTCCTGTTGATTCGTCAAGCCCAAATGACACAAAATCACGCTCTTTCTCCAACATGCTCATTACGGTTGCGTCATCACGATTGACAACCATCACCCCGTGACCATTGCCACCAACACTTTTTTGTAACCCATCCTGCAAACCATAGATGCGTCGCTTGCTGCTGGCGTAATGTTCAAGGTCACGATAACGATCCATATGGTCAGGACTAACGTTTAAAACAACAGACACGGCTGCATTGAGCGACGCAGTTGTTTCCAGTTGAAAACTAGACAACTCCAGCACATAAAGATCAGGTGCAGGTTCCGAAAGAAGATCCAGCACCGGTGTACCAATGTTGCCACCCATCAGAACATTTTTACCTGCACGCTTTGCCATCTCAGACACCAGCATCGTGACCGTGCTTTTACCATTAGAACCGGTAATCGCCACCACAGGTTCTTTTACAACCCGCGCAAATAACTCAACATCGCCAATAATTTCCACACCGCGCTCACGTGCCGTAATTATCATAGGCTCATCTATGGCGACCCCAGGACTCACGATCAAATGCTTTGCCCACGCAAATAAACTGTCATTGAACCCACCAACAGAACATTCAACATCCTTAAACTCCTTCTGAAAGTCTTCAAGGCATGGCGGATTAATGCGGCTATCGGTAACCGCAACGGGCACACCATTCGCCAACAGAAAACGCACGCAGGACAATCCTGTCTTGCCCAGGCCAATCACAAGTGTTGGCTCGGCATTTAGCCCAATATTAATATTGCTTTCTGTAGTCATTACGTATGCCGTATTCATCTCAATTTTTCTTCGATTTACTTCTCAGCGTATTTTCAACGTCGCCAGACCAACCAGCACCAGAATGACCGTAACAATCCAGAAACGCACAATGACTCGTGGTTCTGGCCAGCCTTTTAATTCAAAGTGATGATGCAGTGGCGCCATGCGAAAAATACGTTTACCTGTCAACTTGTACGAGGCCACCTGCATAATCACAGACACTGTTTCCATCACAAACACACCACCCATGATCAACAGCACAAGTTCCTGCCTGACCACTACTGCAACAATTCCTAATGCAGCACCCAGCGCCAGGGCGCCAATATCTCCCATGAACACCATCGCGGGATAGGTGTTAAACCAGAGAAAACCAAGACCCGCACCCATTAGCGCAGCACAGAAAATAATCACTTCACCAACGCCGGAAATATAAGGAATAGACAAATACCTGGCGAACTCCGCATGACCGGTAAGATAAGCAAATAAACCCAGTGCCCCGGCCACCATCACCGTGGGCATAATGGCCAAACCATCCAGTCCGTCTGTAAGATTCACTGCATTACTGGAACCCACCACCACAAAATAGGTCAACACTACAAAACCCAGCCCCATATCAATCGCAATATCTTTAAAAAACGGAACAAGCAATTGCGTTTCTGCTGGAATTTCTGCGGTGTAGTAAAGATAAAATGCAGCCCCCATTCCCACCACGGACTGCCAAAAATATTTGTAACGTGATTTCAGACCCTGGGAATCTTTCTTTACCAGTTTTTTATAATCATCAACCCAGCCGATCAAACCAAACAATAAAGTAACGCTCAGCACTACCCACATATAGCGACTACCCAGGTCAGACCACAGCAAAGTACTGACGGCGACAGCAACCAGAATCAACGCGCCGCCCATGGTTGGCGTGCCTGCCTTTTCAAGATGCGACTCTGGCCCATCCGTGCGAACCACCTGTCCAATCTGATATTGATTCAACTTACGTATCATTGCCGGGCCAACAATAAAAGAAATGAGTAATGCAGTAAGCGCGCCCATAATCGCTCGTAACGTCAAATACTGAAACACACCAAAGCCACTATGGAACTGAGTTAAGTAATCAAAGAAATAAAGCAACATTTAGTTAGCACCCCCCATTGCGCGAGGCATCACCAATGCGTCAACTACCTTTTCCATATGTGATGAGCGAGAACCTTTAACCAACAGGGTGACATTTTCATTCAAATCTTCACGCAGACGATCAACCAGTTGCTCATGTGCGGAAAAATGCCAGGCCTGCTCGCCAAATGCCTCTACCGCAAATCGCGAGTACTGCCCTATAGCATACAAACGACTCACACCGGAGTCCTTTGCCTGACGACCAACCTGCTCATGAAAACCTTCGGACTTTTCACCCAGCTCTGCCATATCACCCAGAGCGAGGTAATGGTCACCCGGACAACCCGACAGAACATCCAGCGCAACGGTAAACGAAGCCGGATTAGCGTTATAAGCGTCATCCAGTATGCGCGCATTACTAATACCTGCTTTCGATTGCAACCGACCAGGAACAGGCTTAACGGATTCCAGCCCCCGCTTGATAACATCAAGCTTTAACCCTGCGGCCAGCGCTGCAGCTGTTGCCGCAAGGGCGTTCATTGCGTTGTGACGACCCATCAGGGGCACCAACACCGAACACTCACCTTCGGGTGTTTTAATTTTTAGATGAGGGCCCATCAACCCATCTGTTTGCCGCAATGCATCCTTATGTATAACACCCCGCACGTCTGCATCTGCAGATAACCCAAAGGTAAGCACGTTTCTTTTACCCGCGAGTGACTTCCATAAAGATGCGTATTCATCGTCAGCATTAATAATGGCGGTGCCATTTTCAGGAAGATGCTCAAATAATTCACCCTTGGTACGTGCGACAGCATCCAGCGAACCAAAACCTTCCAGGTGTGCGCCAGCAGCATTGGTAACTACAGCCACCGTTGGGTTTACTAATTTTGTAAGATAAGCGATGTCGCCAGGGTGGCTTGCCCCTTCTTCAATAATGGCTGAATCATGTGAAGCAATAAGTTGCAGCAGGGTCAGAGGAACTCCAATCTCGTTATTTAAATTACCTTTTGTCGACAAGACGGAACCCTGCTGCTTTAAAATCGAAGCAATCATTTCCTTAACGGTTGTTTTTCCATTGCTACCCGTTACCGCAATAACCGGTATTGAAAACTGTTGCCTCCATGCAGCAGCCAACTGTCCCAATGCAACCTGTGTGTCAGACACAATAACCTGCGGCGCATCGACTTCCAGCTTGCGCTGCACAAGCACAGCGGCCGCACCTTTATCAATTGCATCCTGCACAAAATCGTGCGCATCAAAATTTGGCCCTTTAAGCGCAACAAACAACTGCCCGCTTTTCACTGTGCGAGTATCAGTACTAACACCAGCGAAATCACAATCAACGCCATACAGATTTCCATCTACTGCAGCAGCAATTTCGCTAATTTTTTGCAGGAAACTGGACATCAGGCCTTGCCCCTTCTAGCAGCAAGCGCCTTCTCGACTTCATTCTCATCGCTAAAAGGCAAACGTTTCTCACCAATCAGCTGATAGTTTTCATGACCCTTCCCAGCGATCAACACCACATCCTTCACATCTGCGTGAGATATGGTTTTAGATATTGCTACCGCACGATCAGCTATAACCCTGACCGCGTCCACATTAGAAAATCCCGAAAGAATATCGGCGACAATCAGTTCGGATGGTTCTGTACGAGGGTTATCATCTGTAACAACAATGTAATCAGCCAGCTGCTCGGCCTCTCTTGCCATCATCGGCCGCTTGGCACGATCACGATCACCACCACAACCAAACACACAATGAATTTTACCTGTTGTGTGTTCACGCAAAGCACTAAGCGCCTGCTTGAGTGCATCAGGCGTATGGGCATAGTCGATTACCACCAGAGGGCAGGCATCATCCCCGCCATAACCCTCCATGCGGCCATCAACAGGCTGGATTAACGATAATCTTTGCATCGCGTCATCAAAACCAATACCACTTGCCAATAATGCGCCCAATGCCGCCAAAAGATTGTAGCCATTAAACGAACCCAGTACCGGTACGCGCAAATCGCCCTTACCCCAATCACTTTCGACATGCATACTCAACCCGGTTTGATCAAGCTTCAAGTTTGACCCCATCAATGAAGGCAAAAGATCTTTACTTTCAAAACCGTAACTCACCGTACCAACGGTACCCGGCATCGACACCAGTAAAGCACGCCCAAAATCATCATCTATATTAATGACCGCATACTTCAGCGTTTTCGATTCAAAAAGTCGGCGCTTAGCCAAACCGTAATTCATCATATTGCCGTGATAATCCAGATGCTCATGACTAAGATTGGTAAATACCGCCACGTCAAAGGCCACACCTGCAGTACGTCCCTGATCTAATGCGTGCGATGAAACTTCAATCACCACCTTGTTTGCACCTTCACGCTTGAGGGTCGCCAATATTGAATGAAGAGTTATCGCATCGGGTGTTGTATGAAGCCCTGATTCTAATTGTCCAAACATGCCATTACCCAAAGTACCAATGACGCCGCACTTGTTATCCTGATGTATAGCCTGAGCAATAAACTGACTAACCGATGTTTTTCCGTTGGTACCGGTCACACCAATCACGTGCTGACGTATCGAAGGCCTACCATAAAATCGTTCAGCGATATCACCCACTTTGTATTTCAAATCAGGAATGCCAAACACGGGAATACCCTGGCGCAATTCCCGCCGAAGAAACCCCGACTCCCACAACACCACGCTGGCGCCGCGACTAATCGCATCATCGATAAATGTTTTTCCGTGAACCTTATGGCCTTCACATGCCATAAATAAGTCGCCCGTTTTCACGTTACGGCTATCCAGACTTAACCCACGAATTTTTATATCCGGGACATCTCGTCCTGCGTAAACAATATCTTTCAATAATTCCGAAAGACTCCACAAGACTGATGTTGCTTCAACCTTAACCCCAGGCTGGGGCTTTGATTTTATATTGCTGCTTACCTTTGAAGCAGCCTTAGTGGCCGAAGCTGTAGATTTTGTTTTTTCTATTTTTTTACTCTTGGCTTTTACTTTCGCTGTAGGCGACACCCTGGATTTTGATTTTGACCTGGGCTTCACCCTGGTCTTTGTTGCTACTTCTGCCTTAACCTTCGCCTTCACTTTGGTCCTGGATTTAGCTTTTGCTTTTGATTTCACCGAAGAACCGGCTGAAACCTTAACCTTAGTATTGGCGTTGGCTTTGGCTTTAGACTTGGCCACAACTTTGGTTTTTGCCTTAGCTTTCAACTTGGCCTTCACTTTTGTTTTTGGTTTAGCCGCCATTACTTCGCACCCCCAAGCAACGCTATATGCTGACCAGGCAACGCAAGATTATCCGGCGGCACATCCAGCATCCGCAAAGCTCCCGCCATTATTCTGGAAAAAACCGGTGCCGCTACTGCGCCGCCGCCATATTCTTCGCCACGGGGTTCATCAATGACCACAACCATTACCAGCCGGGGATCACTAACAGGCGCCATACCGGCAAACAACGACAAATAGCTGTCTTCAGCATAACCACCAGATTTTGATTTTTTAACGGTGCCGGTTTTTCCAGCAATTCGATAACCTGATATAGCCGCTTTTGTTCCCGTGCCGCCCTTCACTACCACTGACTCCAGCATGCTGCGCACAGCAGACAAACTCTTGCTGCTAAACACTGGCTGGTACATAGAAGCCATTTCTTCGGCATCCGCCCTGTTGCGTCGCAAAAAACTGACTGGCATAGGTCGGCCGTCCGTTGCCAACGCTGCATACGCGCGCGCAAGCTGCAACGTCGTTACCGACAACCCGTAACCATATGAAACTGTGGCGCGTTCTATCTCATGCCAGGAACCATAATCTGTCAGCAACCCTGCCGACTCACCCGGAAAACCACTACCAGTAACCTCTCCCAGGCCCACACTGACAAATGAATTCCAGAGATGTTCAGGAGAAATTGCCAGAGCCATTTTGCTGGCGCCGATGTTGCTGGACTTCTGAATAACGGTGGACACATCAATCACACCGTAATCACGAAAATCGCGAATGGTTTTTCGCCCTACACGAAAGCGCCCAGGCCGCGTATCAATGTTTGTATGAGGTTTAAAACGCCCACTCTCCAATGCCGCCGCTACAGTAAATGGTTTTACCGTTGAGCCCGGTTCAAACACATCAGTTACCGCACGATTACGCAAATGATCACTCTTGAGTTTGCTACGATTATTCGGGTTGTATGCCGGCTGGTTCACCATAGCCAACACTTCGCCTGTGCGAACATCCAGAATAACGGCAGAACCCGCATCAGCACGATTACCTTTCACCGCCTTCTTTAATTCGCGATACGCAAGGTATTGCAAACGCCGATCAATGCTCAAGGTAATATCTTTACCCGGCTCCGGCTCAGAAATCCGCTCCACATTTTCAACAATGCGGCCAAAACGATCCTTAATCACTCGCTTTGCGCCCGGCACACCTTTCAGGTGATCGTTGTAAACCAGCTCCATGCCTTCCTGACCCACATCATCCACATTGGCAAAACCCACCACATGTGCAGCAACCTCACCCGCGGGGTAAAATCGTTTGTACTCTGGCGCCAACGCAACACCCGGTATTTTCAGAGCCATTACTTTATTGGCTAAATCCGGGCTTACCCGACGCTTGAGATAGACAAACTCTTTATTACGTTTCGCCGCTAACAACCTCACCAACACATCTTTCTTAATGCCCAGCACTTTTGCCAAACGCGGCCAACTTTCACGCGCCTGCACTAGCACCTGGGGATCGGCCCAAACAGAATCCACCGGCGTACTGATGGCCAGAGGCTCACCATAGCGATCGGTAATCATGCCTCTGTGCGCCGGATCAGCAACCTCACGCAAATATCGAGCATCGCCCTGCCCCTGCAAAAAATCTTTATTGATCACCTGTAAATCCACGGCGCGCCAAACCAGCAACAAACTCGCGCTCGCCACGACAACCAAAACCAGGCTGCGACGACCGCGATAACCAAATTGTGCTGACTGTTTTTTCATTTATTTTTTTGTTTAGCGATCTATGGTTAACAATTATTTTTTGACAATCACAATGGATCCCATTTCTGGTATCACCATATTCAGCTGCTTATACGCAATGCGCTCGATGCGGCTGTGTGTCGCCCAGGTTCCCTGCTCCAGTTGCAATTGCCCCCACTCAACATTCATACGATCACGCTCACTTTCCAAAGCCTGCAGGGCCACAAACTGTTTCCGGCTCTCGTGTTTTGCCTCAATCACGGCAACGGCCGAAATCAACACGGCTAGCGCGAGAACCATTACCAACAACCACTGTTTGTTCATTTAAATTGCTCATTCAATGCAATTTCTCCGCTACCCGCAGTACCGCGCTGCGGGCACGAGGGTTTTCAGCGACCTCCTGGTCGCTGGCACGAATCAGCTTGCCTATTAATTTGATACTGGGTGATAACGCCGATTGCGGTATGGGCAAATCTGGCGGAAAGTCATCACCGCGCGCCTCATTTCGCATAAAACGTTTAACGATGCGATCCTCCAGACTATGAAAACTGATCACAGCCAGGCGCCCGCCTGGCTTTAAGACTTCAATCGCCTGAGGCAAACAGGCTTTCACATCATTTAGCTCGTCATTAATAAAAATCCGAATACCCTGAAAACTGCGTGTCGCCGGATCTTTGCCTTTTTCTTGGTATTTCGCGGGGATAGCCTCCCGAATAAGCGCCGCCAGTTGCGCCGTTGTACGAAGCGGCGCTTCTTTGCGTGTTTTCACAATATTGCGGGCAATGCGTTTACTAAATCGTTCTTCGCCATACTCATACAACACCTTGCGAATATCGTATTCCTCTGCTTTTGCTAACCACTCAGCCGCACTCTGGCCCGCATCAGGATCCATACGCATATCAAGGTCACCATCTTTTCGGAAACTAAAACCACGTGCGGGGGCATCCAGCTGGGGAGAAGAAACCCCGAGATCCAATAAGACCCCATCCACTCCTCCCGCTTGCATCCAACCACTTTCTTGCACGAGCTGCCTCAACTGTGAAAACGAACCCCGCTTTATTTCAAAACGAGCATCTGCACCAAACCGTTGTTT
>JAUWLO010000048.1 GCA_030613605.1 Gammaproteobacteria bacterium
GTCATTTTGCATGTCCGCAAAGCCCATGATGCTGTGTTATCCACGTGGTCACGTATTCCTGTTAACGGTGGCATCTGTCATGCGTTTAATGGCAGCATGGAACAGGCACACCGTTATATAGAGCTTGGTTTCAAACTCGGCTTTGGCGGCATGTTGACATACGAACGCTCACCCAAACTTCATCGTCTGGCACAACAATTACCCATTGAATCCATTGTGCTGGAAACTGATGCACCCGATATGACCGGAGCTAGCCATCACGGCCAACGTAATAGTCCGGAATACTTACCAGAGTGTCTCGCTGCCCTGGCTCGGCTTCGCGATGAAGATGCGGCAAGCATTGCAGAACAAACCACGGCTAATGCCACCGCTGTGCTGTCGCTTTCCTGATAATATTCTCCTAATACTTTTCTCCTAATTACTATTTGCTTAATAAAAGAAACATAGGATTATCTGCTCAACATGTCTGAAGATGACAATTTCCAGCAGCGCTTTGGCGGCATTCAACGCCTCTATGGCAATCAGGCCAGCGAGATACTCCAAAACTTGCACGTGTGCGTTGTTGGTCTGGGAGGAGTTGGTTCGTGGGCGGTGGAAGCACTGGCTCGAACAGGCATTGGCCGGATCACGATGATTGATTACGACACCGTTTCCATTGGCAATATTAATCGGCAATTGCCCGCCCTTGACGAAACGGTTGGACAAAAGAAATTTGCCGTTTTAGAGCAGCGTGTCAACAGCATTAACCCCAGCTGTATCTGTCACACCATTGATGATTTTCTCACTTCTGAAAATCTCTCCAACTATTTATCTACCGAGCAGGCTTATGATTACGTTATCGATGCCATTGATAGCATCACCTTTAAAGCCGAGATGATTTACTACTGTAAACGCAATAAAATCCCCATTATCACCACCGGTGGAGCTGGCGGTCTTACTGACCCGACGATGGTTCAGGTAAAGGATTTAAGCCGAACCTTTAATGATCCCCTGGCGGCAAAAGTTCGCTCGCGTTTGCGATCTGAGCATGGTTTTACCCGTACACCTAAACGTTATTTTGGGATCGAGTGCGTCTTCTCCACCCAGCAACCCGTGTACCCCAAACCCGATGGCACCGTCAGCCATGAAAAACCGGGTATTCATGGCATCTCTCTGGATTGTTCAATGGGGTATGGGTCTGCTTCTTTTGTGACCGCTACCTTCGGCAATGTCGCCGTCGCAAGACTGATCACAAAAATACTGAAAAAACGTTTGGCCTAATGTTAAAAACAAAAGACTGACTACCCCTTTACCTACCCTGCTTTCATGAAGGACAATCACATTTGATTGAAGACAGGAAGGCATGAGGATTAAAAAGTGAAATTGAGCGCAGAAGAATTTGCCAGCTGGGATCACAAATGCGTGACATTGCTTGGCATGTCTGGCGTTGGCAAAACTCGCATATCCTCTATTCTGGAAAAACATAGCTGGTTTCACTATTCAGGTGATTACCGCATAGGTGCAGAATATCTTGATGAAGCCATCCTCGACAACATTAAGACTCAGGCTATGCAGGTGCCTTTTTTACGGGACCTGTTGTTATCAGATTCCATCGATATCTGTAACAAAATCACCGCCAGACATCTTAAGCCCGTCGCCAGCTTTCTGGGAAAACTGGGGGACCCGAGCAGAGGCGGTCTTGAGTTAAAAGAATTTAAAAAACGTCAAAACCTGCATCGTGATGCTGAAATTGCCGCCATGAATGATGTGCCTGATTTTATTAACAAGTCTCAATCAACTTATGGCTGCAAACATTTCATCAATGATGTAGGTGGTAGTGTCTGCGAACTTGATGATCCCCATGTGCTCAAAATTTTATCAGAGCACACATTGATCCTCTACATACAGGCAACTCATGAAAATGAGGAAGAGTTGATTCGGCGTGCAGAAAAAAATCCTAAACCACTCTATTACAGAGAGGAATTTCTGGATGAACATCTGGCATTGTATATGAAAGAAAAGAACCTGCCCTTTGTCGCTCTAATAAATCCTGATGATTTTGTGCGCTGGATATTTCCAAAACTGTTTTATTCCCGCATACCTCGTTATGAAGCTATCGCGAAGGAATATGGATACACAATATCTACAGATGAACTAAGACAGGTTAAAAATGAAAAAGACTTCATTAATTTAATTATTGAAGCCATTAAGCGTAAATAACGATTCGTAATACTATTTAAAGGAATACCATGCCACTTGTTGCCAATACATCACTGCCAACATTTGATCGCCTTCGCCAGGAAGGTGAAACAGTGCTGGATCCAGCTCGTGCCGAGCATCAGGATATTCGTGAAATCCATATAGGACTTCTCAATATGATGCCCGATGCTGCGCTTGAGGCAACGGAAAGACAATTCCTCCGAGTTATCGGTGAAAGCAATCAGATTGCACAATTTTATGTGCACCTGTTTACCTTGCCCCAATTACCACGGGGCGAGAAAGCCAGCACGCACATAAAAAAATATTATGAGTCATTTGAATCCATACAGCAGGAAGGACTCGACGCGCTCATTATAACCGGCGCTAATGTCACCCTGCCCGACCTTGAAAAAGAACCGTTCTGGGAACCTTTGATCGACGTCATTGACTGGGCGTATGAACACGTACCGTCAACATTATGCTCTTGCCTTGCAACACATGCCGTTTTGCAGTTTCGCCACAAACAGAAAAGACAGCGCTTGCCCGAAAAATGTTGGGGGGTTTATCGGCATGAGGTCGTTGACCGTCACCATCCATTGACGGGTGACGTCAATACACTTTTTAAAGTGCCTCACTCGCGATTTAATGAAGTAACACGCGCACAATTTGAGGACGCTGGCCTGCATGTGCTGGTGGAGAGCCCTGAAGCCGGTGTTCATCTTGCCGTTAGCGAAGATCTTTTCCGCATTGTCTATTTTCAGGGGCATCCTGAATACGACATCAACAGTCTACTCAAGGAATATAAACGAGAGGTCAATCAGTTTATTGCAGGCAAACGTAACAGCTACCCTCCTTTTCCGGAAAACTACTTTACCATCCAGACACAAGGAATTTTGCACGAATATCAGGAGCAAGTTATAACCGCGCTGGCTGGAAAAAATACTGTTCCAGATTTTCCTGAAGCATTGATTGCTGAACGATTACATAACACCTGGCACGATACCGGCGAAGCAATCATTAATAACTGGATTGGGCATGTGTACCAAACCACCAACACTGACCGGAAAAAATGTTTCATGGATGGCATAAACCCCGATGATCCGCTTGGAATACGCGCCAAATATAATAAATAATACATAGCGAGCTTTAATAAAATGAAGCGTGGCGAAAAAAAAGCTTTTTTATGGATTGGGATAAGTGTGGCTGTCATTGCCGCCATAACCATCACTCTGGAAGTCCAGCACCAGGATTTACAGGTTGTCAGCATACTAAAAGATGCAAAAGACGCCGTCTCCATGCATAAACATGGTGGCTCAATAAACATCCCGGTGGGAATCGAAGCTGATGACCTTCCCGACACAGAAAGTCGTGGTGCAACTATGCTGACACTCTACTGTGCCCAGTGTCATGAATTGCCGCCACCATCCATGCATACCGCAGCTGAATGGCAGCAAGTGATAGCTCGCATGAAAGAATTCATGCGACTACGAGGGGGTGGAATGCTGATGCGGACCATCACCCCACCTGAAAAAGACTGGGCAATACTGGAAACCTATCTTGCCACCCATGCTCAGGTGCCGCTAGATAAGAAACACACCAGTGACCTGGATACACCCGCCGGCAAAGCCTTTCAGGAAATCTGTTCGCAATGCCATGGCGCACCGAGCCCCGACACTCACACTGTAAATGAATGGCCCAGAGTGGTGTTACGCATGAAGTCACACATTATCCGTACTGGCAAAACCATGCCGAGCCAGGATGTTTTAATGCAGATTATTGAATATCTGCAAAAACATAGTAAAACTTCTTAACGAGCTACAATCTCTACCTGCTTCTTTACGTCACCCTACCTACATCATTGATTTCAAGCGTTGCTTGTCATCACTCGAAGGACGATGACTAAAACTCAGCAAGATGTTCGCAAAGGCTTTTTCATCCGCAGATGCATCCTTACTGGCAACAACTGATTTTAAACCCGCAATATCAGATGAAATAACTTGATGCTCAAGATTAAGCATAGACTTAGCTAATGTACGTTCATTCTTGCTGGTGGACTTGTTATTGACAATGGCCCGCAGTGTTTCCTTACCCTGAGGGCTTGGATAATGTTTTAAACGGTGCATGATGACAGCCATCTCTTTTATGGCATTCGCACCTTCAGCGGCAACAGAAAAGTTGGCTGCGCCAAATAACAGACTGAGTGAGAGTGTTACCAGGATTGTAATACGTTGATAAACAAACATAGACTCCTCCTTGAAGGTCAGGTTTCATCTACTCTAGTTTGAATTGGGTGATTTTTCCAGTACCCGTAACATAAAAGGGCCAGGTCTGAAACAATCAGACCTGGCCCCCTTGAAGGATAAACCACTTAAACTTTATGGTTGTGCCGTTCCCGCACATCCCTGTGCTCCACGGCATAAGACCATCTGTGGTCAAAGCTTCTCTGTGATGGCAGCAACAACAGCATCGCTGGACGTTGCATTCACATTCACGATCAAACCTTCTTTTTCGTAAAAACCAATAAGAGGTGCAGTTTTCTCATTGTAAGTTTCCAGACGATGAGTGATTGCTTCTTCAGTTTCATCTGCGCGCTGAACAACCGGGCTACCACACTTGTCACAGATACCTTCTTCCTTGGTAGGGTTGCTCTTCACATTGTAAATAGCCTGACAATCTGAATTAGAACAGGTACGGCGAGTAGAGAGGCGGTCCAGAATCACGTCACGGGCAACATCCAGATTTACAGCCATGTCTAGCTCTATACCCAGGTCAGTCAATAAAACCTTAAGTGCTTCTGCCTGAGGAATCGTGCGAGGGAAACCGTCTAACAGAAAACCTTTTGCGCAATCATCTTCCTGTAGACGATCACCCATAATGCCCATGATCAAGTCGTCAGGAACCAGGTCACCGGCATCCATAAAACCCTGTGCTTTTTTACCTAGCTCTGTGCCTGCTGCAACAGCGCCACGAAGAATGTCACCCGTGGAAATTTGCACAGAACCATCTACTTCTGTCAGTAGCTTGGCAACGGTACCTTTACCTGCGCCTGGTGCGCCCAATAAAATCAGTTTCATCGAATATCCCTCTTTAACGTTTTATGTTGAATGTCTTCTAGTATAACTTCTTTATTCTGAATAATTTTGTGCTAAAAATCACGTTGCTTTATGCCGCAGCTCCGCTGGAATGAGATCGACGTGCACCAGGTTTTCCACCTCTGAAATTACCGGATTTAGCCTTTCCTGAAGCAGCCTGTTTATTACCGCTTTTACCACGTTTCTTGTAACTTACCTTTGCAGAGGCCTTTTTTCCATAACCGCCACCATTACGACCACCGTTCCTGCTTCCTCGGCCTCGACTGGAACCAGGGCGAGGTTCAGGTGATCTGGGTTCCAGACCTTCGATAACATCTCGATCTAGCCTTTTACCCGTCAGGCGTTCAATACCAGAAAGCTTGCTCCAGTCATCGGGGCCCACAAAAGAAACAGCGGTACCCGTTCTGCCCGCACGTCCGGTACGACCAATACGGTGAACATAATCTTCAGCCACCATGGGCAAATCAAAGTTAAACACATGACTAATGCCATTGATATCCAGGCCACGGGCAGCCACGTCGGTGGCAACCAGCAAACGGAATTTACCACGGCGCATTTGTTCTACGGTGCGCTTGCGGGCACCCTGCCCCATATCACCGTGCAATGCAGCGGCTTTATGACCCTGTTGAACAAGTTGTTTGGATAATTTATCCGCACCACGTTTAGTGGCAGTGAATATAACGGCCTGACTTAGGCTGTCACAACCCACATAGTGTGCGAGTAAACGGTGCTTATGAGAAAAATCATCCGCCTGATGCAAATGTTGTTTAATCGATGCGTGACGATTTTTATTGGAAGCCAGTTGAATTTTTTGAGGATTGTTTAATAGTTGCTTGGCAATATTGAGAATCTTGCCTTCCAGTGTTGCGGAGAACAGCAGTGTCTGACGATTGCGAGGAGTTTTTGCAGCAATCTTCCTGATGTCATCAATGAAACCCATGTCCAGCATTCGATCGGCTTCATCCAGCACCAGAATTTCAAGTCGAGAAAAATCTATACGACCCTGTTCCATATGATCCATTAACCGACCTGGTGTGGCGACCAAAATGTCCAATGGTCGTCTTAACATCTTGATTTGGGGCGGATAAGCCATGCCACCGACGATACTTCCCGCAACAATTTGGCTGAAACGACTAAACTGACCCACATTGTCATTCACCTGCATGGCAAGTTCGCGGGTAGGTGTTAACACCAACATCCGGGGACCGTTGCCCTTTTGGGATGAAGGCGTTTGTAATTTTTGTAAGGCTGGCAAAACAAATGCGGCAGTTTTACCGGTACCTGTTTGTGCTGATGCCATTAAATCATGGCCATCCAGTATCACTGGAATTGCTTGCTGTTGAATTTCCGTCGCCTCATTGAAGCCACATTTATCAATAGCACGTAATAGATTTTCACTCAGATTGAGCTCTTTAAAAAGCATAAATACTCCGCAGACCGCCCATTAATGGCCAGTCAAATAATAAATACAATTAATATTAGTCGTCGAACGTGGTACTGGATTTTTTTCGCAGCAATCGTCAAACATAGCCAAAATGGCCGCGGACATGCACGATAGGAATCGTTACCTGGTTCTTCGTTGGGTAGTGCAATTGGCTAGAGCCAGATGCAATCCCAAACGCCACTAACCAGATAACCGAGAATCTCTATTAACCGAGAAACAAAAACGGGGGGAAGGACAGGAACGCTTATCTCCTCACCTTTCTACGCTACACTCGGTGAGGAGCGCGCACTATACGTGCCCGATTGCTGAAACACAAGAGAGTTGTCCTTATACTCACATAGAATTTCTATTTCGGTCCAAATGCCTGATAATTCACAGAATAAGCGAATGAAAAGCACTTAACTTGACCCATTTGCCCACCAGATTTTTATTCACTAAAGACTGCCGGAACCACATTTTATGCTCAAGATTTCTCATCAGATCAGCATTCCTGATAAGGAAATTGATATCAGCGCCATCAGATCACAGGGTGCTGGCGGCCAGAACGTCAATAAAGTTTCGACGGCCATTCATCTGCGATTCAATATTCAGGCATCCAGTTTGCCTTTTATATACAAACAACGCCTATTAGCCTTCAAGGACCAGCGAATTAGCAACGATGGGACTATTGTAATCAAATCTCAACGCTATCGGAGTCAGGATAAAAACCGGGAAGACGCCCTGCTTCGCTTGAAGGAGCTTATAAAAAGCGCTATGCATATACCCAAGAAACGCAGGGCAACCAAACCAACACGCAGCTCACAAAGAAAACGTGTAGACAGCAAAGTCAAACACGGTCGTCAAAAAACCTTACGCGGTAAAGTTTTCGACTAAACAAAACTACAGATACTGTTTGTAGCAAAAAAGATAGCGAAAAAAGTTATGGCCTTAAAATCAACAATATTCAAAGTCAACTTACAGATTTCGGACATGGATCGTCATTATTATAATGACCATAGTTTTACCATCGCCCGCCATCCATCTGAAACCGATGAACGCATGATGCTACGCATCATGATTTTTGCAGTGCATGCAAACGAGCATTTGGCTTTCACCAAAGGGTTGAGCACGGATGATGAGCCAGATATATGGCAAAAAACTCTTAGTGGTGAAATTGAGCAGTGGATCGACCTTGGCCAGCCTGATGAAAAAAGGATTAGAAAGGCTTGCGGCCTGGCAAAGCAGGTATTTATATACTGTTACAGTGGCAGCAGCGCGGAAATATGGTGGAATCAGAACAATAGCAAGCTTCAACGCTTTAATAATTTGTCAGTAACCAATATCCCTGCCGCTGATGTACAAAATCTTGGCAAACTGGCTCAACGGAATATGCAATTAAACTGTACCATCGAAGACGGCATCGTCTGGATGAGTAATGGGGACTCTACCGTTGAAATAAATCCAGACACCCTGAAATCGCCAAATAATTAAAATATTCTCTATGTACGGATAAGCGCTTCTTTTTCTGGCTTAGTTAACTTTTTTATTACACTTTCACGGCTGGCAGCTTCTGAACGTGAAGCAACTTCTTCAAAATACACCAGTTTCACCGGCCTTCTTGCACGAGTATATTTTGCGCCTGTCTTATTGTCGTTATTGTGTTCGTCAATACGACGCTCAACATCCATGGCGATACCGGTATACAGGCTATTGTCAGAACACCGTACTATATAAACAAACCACAGATCAGAACCCATTTGTTAGTTACCCAATTCCATATTTTCACTCATGCTGAAATAATATTGCTCCGTTTATCCAAAGAACAGAAAAAGACATTCAGTAATTAAATAATATTACCTATAATAGGCTTTTGGCTAGCCAAAATTGAAGCACCCTTTAAAATTTTATTTATCTTGAAAAACAGGGATATTGAGTGAACGATTTTTACACCGGCCAACGATGGATGAGCAATACTGAGTCTGAGCTTGGGCTGGGTACTGTACTGGCAACAGATCACCGCACAGTCACGATCCATTTCCCAGCGACGGATGATACCCGTGTTTATGCAAAACAAACGGCACCATTAACCCGCATTGTATTTGAGCCCGGCGACAACATTAAAAGCCAGGATGGCTGGACTCTCAAGGTTACCTCTGTTGAAGAAATAGAAGATTTGCTTGTCTATTATGGAACCGACGAACTTGGTAAAGAAACCATACTAGTAGAAAGTAATCTTGATAACTTTATGCAGCTCAACCGGCCCGCTGAAAGATTATTTGGCGGTCAAATTGATAGCGTAAAATGGTTCGAACTGCGTTATCAAACCCTTGGGCACGTCAACAGGCTTGCACATTCAAAATTATACGGGCTAACGGGATGCAGAATCAGCCTCATCCCCCATCAGTTGTACATTGCACATGAAGTAGCATCACGTTATGCACCCAGGGTTCTTCTCGCAGATGAAGTCGGCCTGGGAAAAACCATTGAGGCTGGCATGATCCTGCATCAACAGGTTTTAACTGGCCGTGCCCAGCGTATTCTTATCGTCGTCCCTGAGACACTGATGCACCAGTGGTTAGTAGAAATGATGCGGCGCTTCAACCTGTTTTTTAGTATTTTTGATGAAGAACGCTGTTTTGAAATCGAGGAAGCCGGAAATGTTGAAAATCCTTTCCATAGCGAGCAATTAATATTATGCAGCCTTGAATTCCTCACCAGGAATCCGAATCGTTACCAGCAGGCATCATCCGGCGAATGGGACCTACTGGTAGTAGATGAAGCCCACCACCTACAATGGTCTCCAGAACATGTAAGCCAGGAATATGCCGTAATTGAAACACTGGCAGCACAAACCAGTGGCGTCCTATTGTTAACAGCGACGCCAGAGCAATTGGGCAAAGAAAGTCATTTTGCCCGCCTTCGCCTTCTTGATCCGGACCGTTTTCATGATTTCAATACTTTTATTGAAGAAGAAAAATCCTACGAACCCTTTGCCCATGCCATTGATGAACTTCTGACTTCGACCTCCCTAAGTAAAACAAGTGAGAAATTAATTTCAGCCACGTTAAAAGAAGGCGACAACAAATTATTTCTTGACGCTCTGAGTGATGCTAATAAGTCAGATGAAGAGAAACAAAATTCTCGAAATGAACTTATAGAACACCTACTTGATCGTCATGGTACCGGTCGGGTTTTGTTTCGCAATACCCGCTCTTCGGTAAAAGGATTCCCCCAGCGCAAGGTTCTCCCCTATCCATTAGAATTTCCGAAAGCCTATTTAGACTACGAAAATCATCGATCACAAGAAAAACCCTCGCCTCAATATTTATTATGCCCGGAAATTCTTTTTCAGGAATCAAACCCTCAACAGCTATGGACCGAGGTCGATCCCAGGGTCCAATGGTTAACAGAAAAACTAAAAGAGCTTAAACCAAACAAAGTACTGGTTATCGCTGCAAATGCAAATACAGTCCTGGACCTTGCTGAATCATTAAGAGTCAAAGAAGGCATTAATGCCGCAGTTTTCCATGAAGGCCTGAGCATTATTGAGCGCGACCGCTCTGCCGCATTCTTTGCCGACCAGGAATACGGCAGCCAGGTGATGATATGTTCAGAAATTGGAAGCGAAGGCCGTAATTTCCAGTTCTCGCATCATCTTATTTTATTTGATTTACCACTTAACCCGGATTTACTGGAGCAACGTATTGGTCGTCTTGATCGGATTGGTCAAAAAGAAGAAATACAGATTCATGCCCCCTTCCTTGAAGGAAGCGCGCAAAATGTCATGTTTCGCTGGTATCACGAAGCCTTGTCTGCATTTGAACACACCTGCCCCGCAGGCCTAAGTGTTTTCAAGCAAGTGGAATCTTCACTCATTAAAGCATTGCAGAGCAGAAATCCATCCCCTGGTGATATGGATGAACTCATAAAGACCAGTTTCAAATATTACAATGATACGAATACGGTACTTCAACAAGGAAGAGACAAATTACTGGAATACAACTCATGCAGACCAACGATAGCTAATGGACTGAAAAAACATACAGAAATTGAGGAAGCCAAAAACAGCCCAGAGAAATACTTAGGCAACGTATTTGATTGTTATGGAATAGATATAGAGGAACACAGCGAAAACTGTTTTGTCATTCGCCCGAGCGATCATATGCAGACTGCTTCCTTTCCAGGATTACATCCTGAAGGTATGACCATTACCTTTGATCGTAATACCGCACTTACTTTTGAAGATGCGCACTACATAACCTGGGAGCATCCACTGGTTACGGGCGCCATAGATAT
>JAUWLO010000161.1 GCA_030613605.1 Gammaproteobacteria bacterium
CTGAGGGTCAGGATATTTTCGTTTGAATTCTACGAAATCATTCTCAGGCAGGACGGATAACACAGGGTTACTATCTAGGGATGCGAATACATTAATACAGTGTAAGAGCGTGTGGTTTGTCATTCGGTTTACATACCACAAGGTGTTTCGTCGTCAAGGCCGCAAGGGGCTTCGTCATCTAGTCCGCAAGGTGTTCCATCCAGACCGCAGGGGGTGTCATCGTCGTCATCGTCAACAATAATGATATTTTGTTCTATCCCCTGTGGTTCGGGCACTTTGTGTTTGGTGTGATCAATGGCGACGGCGATGGCTGCAATACTTAAGGCCGAGCCGAGGATGATTTTATTTTTCATACCACTTTTAGTCTCTAATCTAGTCTCTAACCGGTTTATCAGTACCGGTCCAGATTTTTATGCGTATGCCGAGAATAGAGCCGCAAAATGCGGCCACCAGCCATAGCCAGCCATGCAGGCTACCGCTACTAATACCACCAAGTAAGGCGCCAATGTTGCAGCCAAACGCGAGGCGGGCACCATACCCTAATAATAGTCCACCGATAATTGCAGTGATTACGCGCTTTCTTTTTATGATTGCTTCCGGGGCAAATTTACCCGCCAGGGCCGCCGCCAACATGGCGCCAATGATGACGCCGAAATCCATGATTGATGTGGTATCCCCCAGCACGCTGCGGCCTAGTGCTCTGGCGGGATAACCATCGGCCCAGTACTGCCAGGTAGAAATATCACCACCCAACGCGCTCCATATTTTGGTGCCCCACAGGCCAAAGGCGAAGGTGATAGACCAGGGGTGGCCTGCCAGCAACATGGTAAATAAATTAAACAGGGCCAATCCCAAAATGGCCCATAGCAATGGCCAGGGGCCGGATACGAGTTTCTGGACTAGGGGTTTGTCGTTACCCTGTTTTGCTGAGTGATGAGTAATGGATTTGAGCGATGTATTCTTTTTTATGTCCAGGTGGCGAACCAGAAAATACAAACTGGCTAGTACCAGAAATTGTAAGAGCAATCCTGGCATCCATCCCATCTCGTTAATCAATGATACCTTGCCAATGCTGGGCAAGGCTAACCACCAGTGCAGGTGCGCAGAGCCCAACGTGGCGCCAACAATAAAAAAGGTCAGGGTGATGAGCATATCAACATGACCCCAGCCGACGGTATACAGGGTGCCCGATCCACAACCACCGCCTAACTGCATGCCGACCCCAAATAGAAAGGCACCGACTAATACGGATACACCAACGGGCCCCATGGCGGCATGGCCGGTAATTTCAGGAAAAACATTACCGAGAATGGGAAAAAAAAGTATTGATGTCAGTGCCAGCAACAAAATTTGGGCGCGAACACTGGCGCTGTTTCTGTCTCTGATAAAAAAACGCCAGCCACCGCTAAAACCAAACAGCGCGTGCATAAGGCAAATGCCAAGGCCGGTACCGACAAGAAATAACAGGGCCTGTTTTAATGCAAACTCGTGTTGCAACAGTAAGCTGATGGCAAGGATGCCAATCAGGCTCAATGTGATGACGGTGATGTCTGGGCGACGTTGTTCCATTTATGGTTATGCTGGTCTCGTTAAGTTGTTCCGAAGTTAAGCGTTAAATCGACGTCTTCCATAGAACAGACCGTTTCGTGTACCGGGCAGTGCTCCGCGACGTGGGCAATAGCCTTTTGCATGCATTCATCATCACAGACCACATTGGGTAATTCAACACTGACCTTGATATCACTTATACGGATAGGGTGTTTTGCCATCTCGTAAGAAGTGTGGACTTCAAGGCCCTCCGGATTCAGCTGGTGTTTTTGACAGAAGTCTGTGATAAGCACTCCTACACAGGAGCTTAAAGAAGCTGCAAATAACTGCGGGGGCATGGGGCCACGATCCTTGCCACCCATTGATTCCGGCATATCAATGGTAATAGTGTGGTTTCCCATCACACTTTCAAAAAGACCATCGCCTTTGTAGTAGGTGCTGATTTGTGACATGTCTTTTCCCGCCTTTTGCAAAAATCCGCATATCGGACTAGCGGCAACCTTGATTTGGTTCACCCTAAGTATAGGCGGGATTGTGGGGGGTTGGGTGAGTAGCAATTACCGAGGGAGGTGATGCGTTACATTCCTGTAATACAGCGTCGGAATGACTCTCATTAATCAATGACTCAATGCGGGGAAGCAGCCGACGTTATAGATATTTTATCAATAAGCGTACAGGCCTGATAAAAAAGTAGAGAAATGATAACGTCCTCGGCAGTTTAACAAAGGCTTTATCCGCCACGTTTGGTGTGCCCGCCCACTTCAACCAGTCGAGACTTCGTTGCCACGATGAATCGGTTAATGTTGAGTCATAACTTCGTGCATCGCGGTGGTGAAACAGTTTCATCGCTGTTTCTATGGATTGGTCGTCAGACTGTAAAAACAGGTGATCCTGCAACTCATCAACAACTTTGTTAATGCCTCGATGGTTAAATAACCGAGTAGGTTCTACCGATGGCAAAGGGCTGTCTAACAGGCGGTGGGTGAATAAAATTGCTGCTATCAGTGCACGCAAACAGCCGATTTCACGTGCGCGGCTGAAGGCCGCCAGCCAATCCTCCTCTGTATAACTGTTGGTCAAAGTCGTAATGTCGCTAAGGTGGTGCAGTGAAGGCCCCCAGTACTCCTTGACCGCGTTGACAGCTGTAACCAGCAGAGTGTCGCAGGGAGAGAATGTTAAAACAGGCCGACCCAGCAGACTTATCGGCTTAAGATTTTCCCAGAGTAGATCTGAATTCAGTCGTAATTTTTCTGGCGGTATACCCCAATGTAAATCAACGCTCATTCGGCGTTGTTCATGGCGCAGACTCGATTGCATAGCGTTCTGATAACGTATTTCAACGCTATACCCTTCGTTCACCAAAAGACGCTCAGCCTTGCCGTGATCATTTTGCTTAACCAGTAGGTCGATGTCGCCGCAGGCACGTTTTGCCATATCCCCATGAACAAGCATGGCTGATACTGGGCCCTTAAACGGTATTACATTTATACCCTCAGTCGAAAAAAGATCAATGATGCGCAACACTTCGAGCGTAAGAACCATGTTGTGCTGAGTACTGTTTCGATGATGTTCATGTAGTTCGGTTTGAATGTCGCCGGCTAACAGATCCGTCGCACGGTGATGTAAATGGAATGCGAGTAACGGGATCGTTCGGTGATAATCAGCCAGCTGGAAGATTAACTGCCAATCCAGTTTTTGTTGTAATAGTGAAAGAATACGGTCAACAGCACTACTGTCCAGCTGCGGCCGAGCACAAAGCAGAAGTAATTCAGTCTCAGGAGATAGCTGCATCCTTATTTCCGGGGTGTCACTTTAGGATTGGATAACAACATATTACGGAATACCCCTCGTTTGTTCACACTGTTTATTCACAATACGTAGAAAGTGTTGAACGACTTTGTCTTTAGTCATGTATAGGTGCTTTCATTAGTCAGATACTGTGAGATCTGCTTAATTATTTCAGAAGCTTGCGTGCCAGTATAGGTATAGATGTGCAGGTTGCGGTAGTATGGAGCCTGTCGTTTAGGACGACAAAGAGAAAAATCTTATTTTACACCGGAGAAACCATGCCGCCAAAGATCAGGTCAGATGTAACGGTTCAGCATGTGGGCGATGAGTCACTGGTTCTGGATCAGGAGTCGGGCCACATACACCAGTTAAATGCGACGGCTGCCTGGATACTGGCACAGTGTAATGGGGAAAATTCGATCGAATCCATAGCCAAAGATTTTGCTGAGTATTTTTCCCAGGATTCTGAGACAGCAATGAGCGACGTTGCGACAGTGATTGAACAGTTGAGTCAGACCAGGGTCATTGTTTTAGATTGAGGTTTTAGACTGAGAAAGAAGATAAGCCCTATAGTTTTTGCTCAAGAGTTGATATCAGTTCACAAGTAGCCTGCAACTCTCCTGCATGGAGTGTGAATGCAGGTACCGCACTGGCAACCTTGATCGCAACATCCAGCCCACTGCCTGGATGAGCCAAAGCATTTAATGTATTTGCATACAGGCTCGCACCGGCTTCCGCTGATGACACTTCTTCAAAGGTGGGGGGGGCAGATGCATTCGCGTCACGCTGCAGGAAAATAAGGGCACGCAATGGTTTGGGCTCTTTTATTATCAAATTGGGTAAACTTGTAGTGGGTATGTGCAGTGTTCTTTCCGTTCGCATTGTGTTTTCCGGCAGGGGGTAAGGCCCAGGGGGTGGGGCTTTAAGGCACAGCGCATGGGGATATGGGTGAACCTCGAGAGTGGCAGGATCGATCGGTGCCAATTCATCACTAAGGTAGCGAAAACCATGCTGGAGTAGTGACCATGCGGTGGTGGATTTTCCGGTGCCTGAATCGGCGGCAATCATTATCACGCCTCCATTGCGCTCCAAAGCTGCTGAGTGCACAAAATAGAGGTCTGTTCTTAAATACTGAAGATCAAGGGTGATGAGCTTTTCCAGAAAATAAACAACCTTGTATTGTATTGCTTCGTCGCTGGTTTCCTCCACCAGTGTTTCATTACCCCGGGATATGAAAAAGCCTCCCGATGGGTGTTTGCCCACGGTGTACTCTAACTCTGCGGAACTGCCAGGTTCCAGAAAGGCCCCGTAGTTAGTCAGTATCAGGCTCCTGAGAAGCTGGTCATCACAGCGAACCCTTATTCGTTGACCTAAAATTCGGAACTGGAGATCGGGATTATTCATTTAGCAGCATTTATTGTTATTAATCGTTTTGTCGTTAGAACCAAAGTAGTCAGAACCAAA
>JAUWLO010000231.1 GCA_030613605.1 Gammaproteobacteria bacterium
GCCCAGGCCAGTGAAGTCCAGTGCGGTAAGGATTCTTCGTAGCCGCCACCCCAGTTAAATAACAATAATATGGGGAGAGTGAGCAGGATAATCAGGCGTACGCCCGGGTGTTGCCAGTGGCGGAAGCCTGTAAATAATGCCCCAAGCCCAAGCACAAACATGCCGGGAGAGTAGACAATAAATTGCAGTAGTTGCGTGAGTAAGGCGCGAGAAAGCCTCCACTCAGGTTTATTAAAGCCGTGACCCAATTGGTAGCTAAATGACATCCACTCGTGGGTGGCGTTCCAGTATAAAACCGGCGTGATTAGAATCATCGAAATTAACAGCGCAACCCATGGCCCCGGGGTGCGAATGACCTGCCAGCGATGAGAAAAATGCACAAAAAGAACGGCTGTCATCACCAGGGTAATGGCGGTGTATTTGGATAAGCCCGCCAGGCCAAAACAAAGCCCGACGTAGATCCAGTTTCGGAATGGATGTTCATTGTTGATATCCGTTGCCCGCCAGAGCGTGAGCATCGCCAGCAAGCCGAATAGTAACAACGGTGTGTCGGGGATCATCGCCAGTGCAATGATGTGAAACAAAATACCGGATTGCAGTATCGCGACACTCACAAATCCCAGCCATGGGCTGGCCTCCGGGAAGCATTCGCGCGCCAGTTGGTAGACCACCATGCTGACGCCGGCAAACATCAGGATGGGCAGTACTCTAAGTGCGAACTCACTGTGCGAAAAGGGCAGTATGAGGGCGTTTAACCAGCCCACCATGGGCGGGTGGTCGAAGTAACTCCAGTCCAGATAAACACCGTAAAGAGCGTAGTGGGCTTCGTCGCTGCTAAATTCTACTCGGCCCGCTACCAGCAGGCTCAATACGGCACTGACCAAAATAAGCAGTATTGTGGCAGACAGAGGATTGAGTTTCTGCAGTAGGGACGTCACTTTGTTTTCACTTCGCCGCGTTTTCTTTTGTTTTTATAAGGTGCTGGATATTAAAAACGATGATCATCAGACTGACGATTGCCAGGGCAAGTTGAAAAAGGTGTGAATCAGGGTAGCCATTGTCATAAATAAGCAGTGATATCGCAATTAATGCCAGGCCACCCAAAAAATATTTCTGCCCCGGGATCCGGCTGGGACTTTGGTTATGAGCCATGTCGACCCAGTTTTTAGATTGGGCTAGCCGTTTAAACAGGGTGACGCCGATGAAGGCCGCCAGCCAGCCGCCAAACGCACCGGCGAAAATATCCAGAGGCCAATGGGCTCCAACCACAGCGCGTGAAAATCCCGCCAACGTGGCCAATAGCAAAGCGGTGATCATTACCGCGGGATGTGCACGTAAAATACAAATTACCCCGGCAAGAGTGAAAGCGGTGGTGGCATGGCCCGAGGGAAAGGAACCTTTGTGCAAGGTAACGCCGATGATATGAATGACATCACTGGACAGTACTGCAGCAGGTCGGAGTTGTTCAGCCAGTGGTTTGATTCCATGCACCCAAAGTGTGGCGAATACTGCTGCAATCAACAGTGCCCACACTATATCGGGGCGTCGGCGTGCAAACGGGCTGAGCAGTGTAATGGCGATAAGCGTGTCGCCCAGTATGGTTATATTGGCCCAGGCCATTGTTGATATTGAACCTTGCCCAAGGTTGTTTAACCACAAGAAGAATTCTTCATTAAGTCCAGCTTGCCATACAACCATAAAGCCAATAAGTGACAGTGCCGGTACGCCCCAGACCAGAGGGGAGCTCAAAGATGTGTTAATGGCCGGAGTGTTTGTCACAGCGCGAGATCATCAAATGACAGGGTTTGTTTTAGTGGCTGACCATCAAAAATAGCCTGGTTGTCTTTCAGACTCAGTCGGCCCTCGGCAAACCAGCGAATTACCAGGGGGTAAATTTGATGTTCGCGAACCAGAACGCGTGCTGCAAGTGACTCAGGACTGTCGTCATCTTTAACTGGCACAGAAGCCCGCAAGATGACGGGCCCACCATCCAGATCCGGTGTGACAAAGTGCACGCTGCCACCGTGTTGCGTCAGTGTGCCGGCACGGTAGGCCTCTAAAGCACGCTGATGGGTATTGAGCCCCTTGAAATCCGGCAACAGGGAAGGGTGAATGTTCAGCATGCGGCCGCGATAATGGTTAACGAAGTCATCACTAAGCAGGCGCATGAAACCAGCAAGAATGACCAGCTTTGGCTGGTAACCATCAATTGCGGTTTGCAGGGCGGCATCAAAATCTTCACGGCAGGTAAAGTCGGTGTGCTTGATGACCTCGGTGGGTATTCCCGCTTTTTGGGCTCGTGCCAGTCCATGCACTTCGGGAACATTGCTAATAACGGCGCGGATGTCGATAGCTAGGTCGTCCGTTTGGGCGGCATCAATAATGGCCTGCAGATTACTGCCGCCGCCAGAAATGAGAATGACTACAGGAAACTGTTCTGGCATAACGGTTCCGACATGAAGGTTCAGCTAATGACGACTTGTTCGGCATCGTTTCCAGAGGCCTGGATACTACCGATGACCGTAGCAATTTCACCCTGTTCGGTGAGAGTGGCCAGAGTTTGTTTCACATCGGCTTCAGCCACGCAGAGCACCATGCCCACCCCGCAGTTGAAGGTGCGGTACATTTCAGTGCTTTCTACATTGCCATTTTTTTGCAGCCATTCAAATATCGGAGGTCTTTGCCAGGACTGACTATCAATCACCGCCTGTGTGCCTTCGGGCATGACTCGTGGCAGGTTTTCCAGCAGGCCGCCGCCGGTGATGTGGGCGAGAGCATGCACGTCCACTTTCTCCAGTAGCGTCAGCAGGGCCTTGACGTAGATGCGGGTTGGTCTCAGTAGACTTTCACCTAAAGGTTTTCCGTGGAAATCTTCGCTGAGATCGGCGCCGCTAACCTCAATGATCTTGCGCACCAACGAATAACCATTGGAATGGGGGCCACTGGATTGCAGGCCGATAATGACATCACCTGCCGCCACTTTACTGCCATCAATGATTTTGCTTTTTTCCACCACGCCAACACAAAAACCGGCCAGGTCGTAGTCGTCGCCAGCGTACATGCCGGGCATCTCGGCCGTTTCGCCACCAACCAGCGCACAGCCTGCCTGTTGGCAGCCTTCGCCAATGCCTTTGATAACGTCTTCAGCCATGTCCAGAGATAGTTTGCCGGTGGCGTAATAATCGAGAAAATACAGTGGCTCAGCACCCGCGACGATAAGGTCGTTGACGCACATGGCCACCAGATCAATGCCGATGGTGTCGTGTTTGTTGAGTTCCAGAGCCAGTTTAAGTTTGGTGCCGACGCCATCAGTACCTGAGACCAGCACTGGCTGTTTGTAGCGATCAGTGGGAATTTCAAACAGGGCGCCAAAACCTCCGATGCTGTCCAGCACGCCAGGGCGGCGCGTGGCTTTAGCAATGGGTTTAATGCGCTCAATCAGTTGATTGCCAGCGTCGATGTCCACTCCTGCATCACGATAG